>CAZRRC010000014.1:0-22196 GCA_964602395.1 uncultured Proteiniphilum sp.
GTTCTTTCATCATCGCTATGCTGAATCCCTTTTTCCAAAAGCGGGTGCAAAGGTAAGAACTTTTTTTTAAACTCCAAATTTTATTTGGAAAAGTTTCTCTCTTTTTTTCTTCCAGTTTCAAAAGGTGAACTTAAAGTTCTTTCATCATCGCTATGCTGAATTCCTTTTTTCTCGAAAGGGCTACAAAGGTAGTGAATTTAGATAATACCCTCCAAATATTTTCTCCTTTTTTTCATGTTTTTTTTCATGTTTTTTTTGCTTCTTTCTTTGATCAGGAGCGAAAAACATTCATAAACACTGGGTTATCATCGCACCATAATCAGAGAGCTTGTGGTCACCACTGGCGTAACAACAAAACTCAACGTTTCACCCCCTCTTTTTACCTCTATATTGATGGCGTTGGGTGTATGCCAATCAATGTACTGATTGAAATTGAAAAGATAGGAGAATGCCGCCTTATACCTGCGGTTATCGGCAAGAGCTTGTGCTACCGCATGGTAGTCGGAAACATTCCAAAACATACACTCTTTGAATCCGTTTGCATCGGTATAACGACTGTTTGGATCACGCAGGGCCATCGTTTCAGCCAAAAAGCGTCGATAGCCCTCCGTGAGCGACTGGGAAGTGTGGTTAAAACTTTTTCCCTGTATATTGATCACAACATCGCCGGGCTGAATACCTGCGATGGCAGCAGGGGAGCCGCGATCGATGGAAACCACCGTCTTCAGGTCGTTCATGTTGTAGCCGATGCCGGTATAATTATATTTGAGATATTTCACCTGGTAGGTCCCGGACGACCGGTTGGCGGCGTAGGGAAACTTCAGCAGCATGAGCGGCAGGTTCATCTCCAGATAGTCCGCCAAATCGTAGTGGCTGCTCAGTCGTTCCTTCACTTCACTTTCCCAGATAAGGGTCATTCCACCAGCTTCCACGAACTTCCGGTCGTAGAAACGATATCCAAAATCGAGATTGTAGGCGATGTCATCCACACGCACTGCCTCGGAGGGATCATATAGCGGCACCTTCACCGTACGGTGATTACGGGTATCAAAACGCCATACGGGCTGATAACTCCCGAAGGTGGGCGACGACTCCTTATATAAAGGGTTATTCTGATAGCTGTAAAAGGTCTGAATAATAAAATCGGGATCACTGGGATTGTACTGTAACCCCACTTCGCCCAGCGCACGGATAAAAATGGCATTGATCCGCTCATCAAGCGCCCGGGTGTTTTCATCTGCCGGAGCAAAGGCGAAGGAGCGGTAATTGTGAAACAACGCTGATTCATTTACCTTTGTTGTGATCGGCATCAAAAAACGACGTTCCTGTACATCCTCCAGACTGTAAAAAGCAAAAACCGGTGCCAGCTGTGCCTCGGTAATGGCATTGGCATAACGACAATCCTTGGCAATGGTCATTTCTTTGAAAGAATATCTGAAATTGCGGACAGCGATATTCATCTCATCCTGCTGCAGGTTAAAGAACGATCGCACAGCTGCGGGAGATTTCAGATAAGTACCCTGTTGGTTGACCGAGAGAATGATATCTTTCAGCTGCAATCCGGCTCTCTCCGCAGGCGAACCGGGTGTGATGCCGGTGACAACCGGTTCCTTATATCCCCATGTCTTATCATCGCTGATTTCGAAGGTAAATCCCAAGCTACAGGTCGTTTCCCCGTTCTGAGCCACCACGTTCGTTGCCAGCATACCCGCAATCAATAGTATATATAGTATTCGTTTCATTCTGTTAAAGCAATATATTGTGCCCAAATTATACCCAGGTCACAAAGATATATTTTTTTTCCTATTTTTGTACTTTATCGTTTTACCGTACATCAAAGGTAGCAAGCTTACAATGAAAAATCAACACAAAACTAGATATTATGTCCCCCTGCTGATATTAATTATTTCAATGAATACCATGAGTCAGGAGAGAGAGTGGGAACGGATTACACTTTTCGACGATGCAAACACCGTTTTCTCTCTGATGCAGGACTCACAGAGGCTCATTTGGTTCGGTACCAGCCAGGGGCTGTATGCCTTCGACGGATATAGCTGTCATCCTCATTTTCAAGTGGGCGACGTTTCTAATTCACATATATATTGTGGCGTGGAGATCGGGAAAAAGCTCTATCTAGGCTCTGAACTGGGGGTACTTATATATGACATTGAGAAAGATGAGTACCTTCCATTCAATCCTATCTTCCCTCTCGAAGTGCGGACATTGGCAATCGATGACCATAAATTATGGATCGGAACCCTCAATGGACTTTACTGCTATGATCTGATATCCAAAACGATGTTACAGATCGCCGACGGAATACCACACCAGGCAATCTATGCATTGATGCAGACCACCCATGGCGACCTATATATAGGTACCTACAACGGATTGTGCCTCCGCTCCAAAATCACGGGCAGAACAGAAGAAATTCCATTGCCTCACATCCCTGGCAGAAGTAATATCTTTGTGAACTCATTGGTTGAAGACAAAAGTGGAGAAAATATTTGGATCGGTGTTGAAGGTGCTCTTTACCGGTATCATGTGAAAAACAAGCAGGTAGAAGAGATTCCGGCATTGGCGGGGAACTCTGTTAAATCGCTTGCCATCAACGATCACGACGATATCATCGTAGGTACTGATAACGGTCTCTACATCCATAGCAATGGAATTACAAGTCGCTACAACCACGATTCACGATATCCCAAGTCGCTCAGCAACGATGTTATCTGGAGCGTGCTGGTTGATAAGGACAATAACATCTGGGCTGGTACCGAGTATGATGTATCATTGGCTATCGACAACCAGGTAATGGAAATCATTTCCATCGGACACCTCACGGGCCGTGGAGATGGGAACCGGTTTTTTACCATATTCCGCGACTCACGCAAAAACATCTGGTTGGGTGGCTCCAACGGTATTATACGGTACCGCGATGGTCATTCCCGCTGGTACATGATGGGAGACAAAGAGAACACAATCTCTCACAACCGAATCCGCGATATCTACGAGGACAGCAAAGGGAACCTCTGGGTGGCAACAGACGGAAGCATCAACCGGTATGATTATGAGCAGGAGCAATTTGTCACATTCCGGATTATTGATGAAAGCGGGGACTTCAATGCAAACTGGGCATACAAAATACTTGAAGATACGAATCATAATCTCTGGATAGGAAGCTATCTGGGAGGGGTCCATGTCATCCAAAATGAACGGATTTTCTCCCCAAACGAAGAAATAATAGCCGACAAAGCCTATAATTCCACCAACGGGTTTCCCAACAACCTGATCAACCAGATTATCATCGATAAAAATGAAGATAAATGGATTCTTTTTTACAAAGATGGACACCTGCTCAAAATTGAAAATAAAACCGATAAAATCCAAATGTACGACCTGCGACAGCAACTGGGTGTACTTCCGATGTTTCTGATCACAGACACCAAAGACCGCCTCTGGTGCGGATTTCAGGGAGGAATTGCATTGCTCGACAAAGCTGGAAAGGTGGTCAAAAGACTATATTTCTCTGAAAAAGGAAACGAAAATATCAAAGACATTGAGCTGGTGGAATCCAACCTGTGGGTAGCCACCTCGCAGGAAGTTTGGCTCGTAAATACTGACGATGCAACCCTACGCATGTTGCCACTCCCCAACCGAATATTCACCGCCATCTACCACGACCATTACGAGGATAAAGTAATTCTGGGTAGCGTGGATGAAATTATCAGGGTGACACCTTCACTTGCATACGAAACGAGAGAAGCAAGACCCCTCTACATTACTGCGATCAGTGTGAATGACAATGCATACCGATCAGGTATCACACCACGACTGCTCGAGAAATTGCATCTTAACCATACCCAGAAACGTGTTGCTATTCAATTTTCCGACCTGAACTACGCATTGCACAGTAAGCCTCGCTATGAATATCGCCTCATTGGGATGCAGCCACAATGGAGCATCCTCCCCGAAAACCAAAACCTGATCACCATATCAAATCTTAAACCAGGCAAATACATTTTACAGATCAGGCCGGTAAATATCACTGCAGAACTCTTTTCATTCGATATCCACATGGCTCAACCCTGGTTCAACACCTGGTGGGCCTGGATAAGCTATCTCATCCTTACAGTTGCCCTCATCTTGGGTATTTTACACTATAGTCGCGTACAGAAGCGACTTCGGGAAGAAAGAACCGAAAAGGAGAAACAGTTGGAAACAGCCAGAGAAACCATTCGCAACATGGCTAGTATCAACGGCATTTCCACATCAAAACCACTTGAGTCACTTTCCATAGACGAAAAAATGCTGGCAGAGGTAGCACAGGTGGTGGAGACCAATATAGCCAACCCCGATCTCAACGTCAACTTCGTTTGTGAAAAAACAGGCATCTCCACAAAGCAACTCTATCGTAAAATCAAACAATACCTCGGTATCACACCCGTGGAATTCATCCGGCAGATCCGCCTCAGGAAAGCAGCGCAGCTGTTGGAACAAAAAAAATTCACTGTCTCTGAAGTGATGTATATGGTCGGCTTCACCTCACCCGGGTACTTCTCAAAGTGCTTTGCCACACAATTTGGCTGCACCCCCCGCAGCTTTCTGGAACGCCCCTGAATGTTAAAAATCGGACATGTCCAATCCATAACCAGTTTTGTCCGATTTGTAATCTTCTCACATTTTGTAAGATACTATATTTGCACCAAATCGAAACAACCATGGTTAAAAGAAATCTTGTACTTATCCTGTTAATGGCCGTCACCCTCAACTTTAACATCGGTGCCTCCAACAAAACTGACAAGGGAAAAATATATGTAGACAAGCATGGCGTAATGCGCGACGTGCAGACACATGAGGAGGTCTCCTACTTCGGCGTAAACTATACGGTACCATTCGCACATGCATACCGTGCATTGGGTTATCTGGGTGTGGACCGAAAAGCCGCCATCGACCGCGATGTGTATCACATGTCCCGGCTCGGGTTCAATGCTTTTCGCATACATGTCTGGGACGTGGAGATCAGTGATGCCCAGGGAAACCTGCTCCAGAATGATCACCTTGATCTGCTCGACTATCTTATTGCAGCACTGGAGAAGCGTGGCATCGATGTTCTGCTGACCACCCAAACCAACTTCGGCAACGGCTACCCCGAACGGAATACCGACACGGGCGCTTTCACATACGATTACGAAAAATGCAGCATCCACAACAACGAAGAGGCCATCGGCATACAGGAGCGGTACATCTACCAGTTTGCCACCCATTTGAATTCCTACACCGGAAAGAGTTACGCGGCCGATCCCGCCATCATCGCCATCGAGATCAACAACGAGCCCTGTCACTCCGGCGATGCTTCAGCAGCCACCAGTTACATTAACAGGATGGTGGCATCTGCAAAAAAGGGAGGCTGGCAAAAACCGTTCTTTTATAATGTGAGCCACAACCAGCATATCGTGCAGGGTTTCCTCGATGCGAATATTCAGGGAGGTACCTACCAGTGGTACCCGGTAGGGCTCGTCGCTGGCTACAACCGCCAAGGCAACTTCCTGCCACTTGTAGACAACTACCGGATTCCTTTTAAAAACAACAAAAATTTCAATAAGCTAGCTAGAATCGTCTACGAGTACGATCCGGCTGATAACCTCTACGCCTATTTGCATCCGGCGATGGTGAGGACCTTCCGAAAAGAGAGTTTCCAGTGGATTACCCAGTTCTCCTACGATCCCATCGATATGGCCCGCTTCAACACTGAATACCAGACACACTTTCTCAACCTGGCCTATACTCCACAAAAGGCGCTCTCCCTAATGATTGCCGGTGAGGTAACCCGCACCATTCCTCGTGGTGCCGACTTTGGCGTTTATCCGCAGGACACCCTCTTTCAGAACTTCAGGGTGAGCTACCAACATAACCTGAGCGAAATGAACAGCTGCGAGAAATTCCTCTACAGCAACCACACAACCACCCACCCGGTCGACCCCAGCAAGTTACAGCAGATTGCAGGCTGGGGTAACAGCCCCCTTATCCGCTACCCAGGCACAGGAGCCTATTTCCTAGATCGGATGAACGAGGATACCTGGCGTCTGGAGGTGATGCCCGACCTACTGCTGACCGAAGATCCCTTTCAAAAACCTTCTCTAAAGCGGGAGGTGGGAGCCATTCTCTACCGTGAACATCCCATGAGCATAGCACTGCCCTCATTGGGAGAAACATTCAGCTACAATGCCATCAACAAAGATAATCACCGCAAAGGAAAAGCAGAGAACGGAATAATGACAGCCTACCCAGGCACCTATCTTCTGTCACGGAACCCGGAGAGCAACGTTGTGGTTGATCCCTCCTTTGTGGCTCCGGCAGAGACAAAAGCTGTTTTTGAAATTCTGCATAATCCTACGAAGAACGTTGCAAAAGGAGATTCACTCACCATTCGCGCAACAGTCTTCAGCAAAATACTGCCTGATTCACTGGTGGTATACCCGCGCGAAATTTCTTTCTGGAATGATCAAAATAGACTCTACAAGATGCACCACAACGGCGGTTACCAATACGAAGTAACCATCGGCACAGATGAGACTAAGGATGCCTTGAGCTACAACATTGTGGCTTTTACCCCGCAGGGTAGCGTTACCTTTCCACAGAAGGACGCAGGGACACCCCTTTCGTGGGATTTCAACCCCACGCAATATTATTCCATAAATCTGGTGGATCACAACGATCCCATTGTACTGATGGAGCCCGACTCCGCCTCCGACGGCACCGAGGTGGCATCCATTCCGGGCGGACAGCGAGTACAGCTGCAATATATCCACCGGGCTCCAGTAGATAACAATTATTACCGTCTCCGTTACACCCCTTCGGAAGGATGGCCCGCCGGAAATGCTCCCATGGCAGTAATTAAACGATGGGTGGGCGATGCAGTAAAAGCACACCCCTACAACAAACAAAAACAATCGCTGGTGATCACGCTCGGTGAATTTGCAGGTCTGAACGAACTCGAAATCTCTCTCATCTCTGCCCATGGCATCACCTACAGCACAAGGATGACCCCTGCGCCAATGATCCAACTCCCGCTGACAACGCTAAAACAGTCGCCTACCCTCATCGTGCCAGCACCCTACCCCGATTTCCTGTCGCGCCGTTTTGAAAGCAACACCACTCTCCCGCTTAAGGCAGAAGAAATTGAGTTTGTACAAATCACCATACCAGGTGACAACCGGCCGGTGATACTCGACATTAAAGGCATATGGCTTCAATAAAAAGATTTTTCTACCCATCACATTAACCTAAAATAGCAAAATGCAAAAAGAAATGAGTTCTTTATTCCGAAAATTACTGATTGCGGCTATGGCAATGGCATTCTCGCTACTTGCGTACAGCCAGACAGACACACGTACCATCACGGGGATTGTGGTCGATGAAAACAACGATCCGATGATCGGTGTGACCGTCATGATTACGGGCAGCACCACCGGCACCGCTACCGATATCGATGGATTCTTTACGCTGCGTGTTCCTTCGGGAGCCACCAAACTGGAGTTTTCCTTTATCGGATACCAACGCACCACCCTACCCATCACCGGCAACAGGATTACCCTGCAGATGACTCCCGACATCAACTTGATGGAAGAATTGGTGGTGATCGGCTACGGCACACAAAAAAGGACCGATCTCACCGGCTCCATATCCACCGTCACTGACAAAGATTTTAACCGTGGCATGATCGGATCAGCCGAACAACTCGTCAATGGAAAAATTGCCGGGGTACAAATCGTCAACAGCGGTGGCAGTCCCTCGGCGGAAAGCACCATCCGCATACGCGGCGGTGCCTCGCTAAATGCCTCCAACGACCCGCTGATCGTCCTCGACGGCGTACCAATGGAGATAGGCGGCTCGGTGAGTGGCAGCGGCAACTTTCTCAGCTTGCTCAACCCCAATGACATCGAGTCTATGACAGTACTCAAAGATGCCTCCTCAACCGCCATCTACGGCAGCAGAGCCTCCAACGGCGTGATCCTCATCACTACCAGAAAGGGGGGAGACAAAGGTATAAAGGTGTCATTCCAGACCACCCATTCCCAACAACTACGCACCCACAATGCCAATATGCTCTCGCTCGATGAGTTTGTCGATGTCATCACCAGCCAGGGGAGCCCAGCACAGCAAGCACTGCTCGGGACGGCACATACCGATTGGAACGATCAGGTATTTCGCACCGGCTACGGCACCGACAACAATCTAGCTCTCTCAGGGCGAATGGGATGGCTTCCCTTTCGTATCTCCACCGGCGCATTCTACCAGGAAGGTATCCTGAAAGAAGATGATATGCGTCGCTTCTCGGGTAACATCAGCCTCACCCCTTCCTTCTTTGACGATCATCTCCGGCTGAACCTGAACGGAAAAAGCACCTGGAACGATACCAACTGGGGCGACACGGGTGCCATTCGTGGAGCCAGCGTCTACAATCCCACTTGGGCTATATATGATGAGAACAGCATCTTCGGCGGTTATACCGAGGTGACCGACATCAACGGGAATCGCGTTACCGGCGCTCAGCCCAACCCACTGGGGAGGGTGCTACAAAGAAATGATCACGGCAAAGCATACCGCCTCATCGGCAACTTCGATGCAGACTACCGCCTCCACATACTGCCCGCACTGCGCCTGCACCTGACCGGAGGTTACGACTACGCCCAAGGCAAGGGCACTGTCTTTGTACCCGCTGAAGCCTATAACAACTACAACATCGCCGGGTATGACTATGCCTATGGACCGCAGAAAAATCACAACCGCCTCTTCACCCTCTATGCGAACTACAACAAAACGTTCGATGAGATAAACAGCACCCTCGACCTCACCGCCGGCCACGATTACCAGTTCTGGAAAAGCACCACGGCCGCCTTTGAACAAATCAACACACTTGGTGAAGTGCAGAGTACCTCCGCAGCAACCGACCAGCGTCATGCCCTGCTCTCCTACTATGGGCGACTGAACTACAGCGTTGCCGACCGGTACTTGCTCACTGCCACCATCCGGCGCGACGGCTCTTCCCGTTTTGCCAATGATACACGCTGGGGTACCTTCCCCTCGGTGGCACTGGCATGGCGTCTCAGCAACGAGACTTGGTTCAACAGCCTCCACAACGTGGTAAGCGATCTCAAGATACGGGCCAGCTACGGTGTGACCGGTCAGCAAGATGGCATCGCCAACTACGGCTACATCCCCGTCTATACCATCAGTCAGCCTGGTGCCGATTACATGTTCGGTGGTCAGCCTGTCTCCACCTACCGCCCCGAGGGATACAACCCCGACTTAAAGTGGGAGACCACCACTTCCCGCAATGTGGGACTCGACTTTGGCTTTCTCAAAAACCGCATAAGCGGCAGCATCGATTATTACGACCGCAAGACCAAAGACCTCCTTGCCACGGTACCCATTCCCGCAGGAGTGAACTTCGACAAGACCATGCTCACCAATGTGGGAAACATGAAAAGCAACGGCGTGGAGATCGCACTCAATGCGATCCCCGTGGAAACGCGCGACTGGAACTGGTCGCTCAGCGCCAATGCCACTTACCAGCATAATAGCATCACCAACCTCACCCTTGTGGAAGGAGCTGAATCGCCCAATACACTGGTAGGACCCACCGTAGGCGTCGGCGGACAACAGATACAGGTTTTTACCGAGGGGTATGCTCCCTACAGCTTTTACGTTTATAAACAGATCTATGACGAGGCAACAGGAAAACCCATCGAAGGACTTTATGCCGACCTCAACGGCAATGGCACGGTCAACTCCAACGACCTTTACCATTATCACTCCATCTTTCCCGACTGGATCTTTGGGTTCAGTACGATGCTGCAGTGGAAAAAGCTCTACCTCAGTACCAGCCTTCGCGCCAACGTAGGCAACTACATCTACAACAATGTCGCCATGGATACCGGCGCCTTTGGAACAGTCTCCTACAACAACTACGAGCTCAACAACCTGCATCGCAGCTACCTGGAGACAGGCTTTGTGAATCGCCAGCAGCTGAGCGACCACTACGTGGAGAATGCGTCCTTCCTGCGAATGGACAACCTGCAGATAGGTTACAACTTTGGCAGGATCAACAACCTACTTTCTATGAATCTCTCGGCCATGGTACAGAATGTTTTCACCATCACCCGCTACAGCGGCGTGGATCCCGAAAACAGCTCAGGAGTCGACTCTTCTGTCTATCCCCGTCCCCGCATCTATTCACTGACGCTTGGACTTGAATTCTAAACCTTTGAAAAAATCAGGAAAATGAAAAAAATTCTAACTTATATCTTCACGTTGGCAGCATCACTCATGCTTGTCAACAGCTGCAGCGACGACCTGAACCAGCGCCCCATCATCGAAACCGATGCCGAAGGAGTATATAGTCAGGCAGCCAATTACAAAAATGTGTTGGCCAAACTGTACGCCTCCTACGTGATTGCTGGACAGGAGCTGGGAGGCGGCAATGTGGATTTGGCTACCAACTTCGACCTTTTCCGTAGTTATTTCTACCTGCAGGAGGCAGGAACAGACGAGATCGCTTATACTTGGAACGAGGGCGACGACCTCTGGGATATCTCTTTCATCTCGTGGGATGAAAACGACGTATGGGTGTCTGACTCCTATTATCGTATTTATTATACCATCACCATTTGTAATGAGTTTATCCGTAACGCGAAGGATGAAGCCATCAGTCACTTCACCGAAACCGAACAGAACGATATCCGTGCCATGCGTGCCGAAGCCCGTTTCCTGCGAGCCCTCGCCTACAGCTATATCATCGACCTCTTCGGTCAGGGACCTTTCGTAGATGAAACCACCCCCCTCAGCAACTACAAGCCCGAAGCATACTCCCGTACAATGCTCTTCGACTACGTGGAGGGCGAGCTGCGCGATATCGAGGAAGAAATGTCCGAAACAACAGAATATGGCCGCGCAACACGGGGAGCCGTGCAAGCCCTGCTGACACGCCTCTATCTCAATGCCGAAGTATACACGGGAACACCGCGCTATACCGACTGCATCACCTACGCAAAGAAGATCATCAACAACAATCGTTATTCGCTCGAGAGCGACTGGGGCAAATTGTTCAATGCCGAAAACCATCTCCGTACCAATGAGATCATCTTTTCCTTTGTTGTCGACAGCGAACATACCGTTACCTGGGGTGCTACCACCAACATCGTTTGTGGCGGAGCTACCGGCAGTGCCGAAGCAGAAGTGGGTGTCACCGGTGCTTGGGGCAACTTCCGGGTACGCGGTGAATATGTGGCACTCTTCGATGACGCATCATCGACCGACACAAGGCGCCGCTTTTATACCGAAGGACAGACACAGTACATCGATGGTGGCCTCAGCGATGCAAGCAACGGCTATTACTCCATGAAATGGAGCAACCTCACCGATGCGGGCGCCGCCGCCTCCAACACGCAGGCGGTGGGTGTGAACACCGACTTCCCGGTATTTCGCCTAGCGGACATCTACCTGATGCTTGCCGAGTCGGTGCTCCGTGGTGGCCAGGGCGCTACCCCCGCCGAAGCATTGACGCTGGTAAACGAGATCAATGAGCGGTCCTGCGGCGACCAGAGCGGTAACATCAGTTCCACGGAGCTCACACTCGACTGGATTCTCGATGAACGAGGCCGCGAGTTGTTGTGGGAATGTACACGCCGCACCGATCTGGTCCGTTATGACCGTTTCACCGGCTCGGGACGTATCTGGCAGTGGAAAGGTGGTGTGAAAGAGGGACGTGCCGTGGACAGCAAATACAACATCTATCCCATCCCGGCCACCGAGCTTTCGGCTAATCCCAACTTACAGAATGCAAACTATTAATCTTTATATCAATGAAAATGAAACAATTAATATATATATTACTGGTGACTAACTTCGCGGTGATCTCCTCCTGTGAGAAGGATGGCGATTTCCTGACTACCACCGGTGGTGATGTGGTGACGTTGCAGGGTCCTACAAACGATATCGTGCTCAACTACGATACAGCGGACGACCTGGCACTTACTATCTACTGGACCGACAATGGGGAGATCAGCCTGAGTAACCCCGGTGTGCTAGCTCCTAAAAATGCCATTGCCAACACCATAGAACTCTCGGGCAATGCCGATTTTTCGAACGCTGTGGAACAACGGGCCGAAGATGGCATATTCGAGCATCAGTATACCCACTATGAGCTCAATGCACAGTTGAGCAGGCTGGGCATGGAGGGAGGTATAACCTATCCCCTCTACATCCGGATCCGGAGCGAGATAGGCAACAACATGCCCTTCGCTTACAGCAACGTGATCACCATGAATGTCACTCCTTACCTAATCGACATGTCCATCGGCTATATCCTCGACAGCGCCATGGGTGAGACCGGCAGAACACTTTATTCAGCCACCTCCAACGGCATCTATGAAGGGTTTCTAGGTGTTACAGCCTGGTATAACTGGTACTTGCGTGAAGGCGAAGGATCGGTCTGGGGCAACGACGGCGTAGACGGCACCGCCTTTATGGCATCAAAAGAAGCCAGCCACTGGAACTTCTGGTTCCCGGGACAGGCAGGCTCCTACTACACCATTCTCAACACCACTACCAGGGAGTGGAGTGCCCTGCATATACCCACACTCACTGTCGCAGGAGATGTGAACGGCGATATGACATTCGACCGGAGCACAAACCGCTGGACCTACGCCTTCAACAACACGGCTACAGGCACCATCAATGTCACCATCTCTGGCACGGGCAAACAGTATAATTTGGCCACCGGCACCGACGATGTTGCTGCCACGGATGCACCCATTGGCTTCAGCGGCACGGCAGAGAAGCTCACCTTCGGCAACAGCGCTCCACCCATCACAGTGCCCGTAAGTGGCAATGGATCTGTCACACTGATCCTCGATCTGAGCAATCCTCAGCAGTGGACACTCACCGTCACCGAAGGTTCTTCTACACCTATCGAGATTCCACCGTTGCTATATCTCTCCGGTGTGGATGACGGCATCTCGGGAAGCTGGACCTTTGACAACTATCTGCGTCTCTTCAATGAAGATGCACTGGGCTACGGTGGTGGCTGCAATGTGAATTCTCTCTGGGGATACAAATTCTACGAAGAGAAGGATAACTGGGGCGACGCCTACGGCATGGCTGAAGGAGGCACCGCCATGGCAGGTTCACTGCTTTTTGGCGGTGGAGAAAATATCACCGCTCCCCAAGCGGGCCTCTATCTCATCGAAATGTACAAAAAGGCACTGACTTACAAGCTCACACCCATCACTTCTGTTTCTTACACCGGACTCAACGACGATTGGGCGCTCCACGCTATGACTCCTACAGAAACTGTGGGTGTCTACAGCGCGCAGGTAAACATTTCCGCTCCATCACCCTGGGGCTTCCAGATTATCCTCAACGAAAACTGGGATTTAAAATTCGGTGGCAGCAATGGCGAGCTGATCCTCTACGGAGGAAATCTCACGAATGATGCGTCATTATCTGCAGGCACTTACACCCTCACGGTGGATGTCTGCAAACAGACCATCACCCTGAAATAAAATAAATTATGAATTTTCTCAAAATAATAATCAAGCCGATTCTACTCCTGATCGCTTTGGTGATGATGGTGGCCTCCTGCACGCAGGGGAGCCCCCTCACCAATCCCTTCCCCGAGCCGGTGGAGCCACCCGACCGCAGCGCCTTCGCCAAAGGGGCCGATGTGAGCTGGGTAACACAGATGGAGAAGGAGGGAATCAAGTTTTACAACTCCCTTCATCAGGAAACCGAACTGATGACGTTGCTCAAACAAGAGACCGGCGTAAATGCCATCCGCCTACGGGTGTGGGTTAACCCTACAGAGGGGTGGAATAACATCCACGATGTGGTCGTCAAAGCCCGCAGAGCACATAAGCTGGGGCTGCGGCTGATGATTGATTTCCATTTCAGTGATACATGGGCCGACCCCGGTGCACAAATTCCACCCGATGCCTGGGTTGACTACGACATAACCCAACTCAGGGAGGCAGTGGCCAGCCACGTCACCGACATGCTTACCCAGCTGAAAGAGAATAACATTGAACCGGAGTGGGTACAGATCGGCAATGAAACACGCAACGGTATGCTGCTCCCGATGGGGCATTTTGAGAATGGAGCCAACTTTGCCTCACTGGTCAATGCCGGCTATGATGCCGTGAAGGCAATCTTTCCCGATTGTGGTGTGGTGGTACATCTTGACAGCGGACAACGGGCCGATCTCTACACTCGCATCTTTGGTTACCTGAAAACCCAGAATGCCCGATATGACCTAATTGGCATGTCGCTCTATCCCGAGGTCGAAAGCTGGCAATCGACCGTAACAAACTGCATCACCAACATCGAGGCAGTGGTGCAGGCCTACGGTAAGCCCGTGATGATCTGTGAGGTGGGCATGCCTTACGATCAGGCAGAAGAGTGCAGGGCCTTTCTGAAAAGACTTCTCGACTACGGAAAGACCAACAAAAACCTACTGGGCATCTTCTATTGGGAGCCACAGGCACCTCCGGGCTATAACGGGGGCTACAACAAAGGGTGCTTCGTAAATGGCACCCCTACCCTGGCACTCGATCCCTTTAAAAAATAAGCATTCTGTGCTCTTTTTTCCATTTTTTACCCGTCTGGAACAGAATCTGTTTCGGGCGGGTTATTTATTTTTTCTGAAATCCATATTTTCGTTATCTTTGTCCTATTCGATTACACAAAAAAGATATCACTATGATTGTAGACAACCTCGCGAATGCAGCCAACTATTTCAGCCTGCATCCCCTTTTCGAAAAAGCTTTTGAATATATCAAGCAACTCAATATGGAATCGGCTCCCACAGGATCGGTTGAGATTGAAGGTAAGCAGCTCCGTGCCTCCATTGTGGAGACAGCACTGAAGCCAGCCGATGCCGCTCGACTGGAGACACACAAAAAGTTTATCGACATACAAATACCCATAACCAAGGCAGAGACTTTCGGTTGGAAATCGCTTGCTACACTTTCCTCTCCCGATGGGGAATACAACGAAGGTAATGACATTGCGTTCTTCACCGATAAACCATCGGCGTTAGTGAATGTTTTGCCGGGTGAGTTCGTTATTTTCTCCCCCGAAGACGGCCACGCTCCACTAATTGGCGAAGGACCGACAAAAAAGATCATCATCAAAGTAGCTGTGTTGTAAAACATTCAAGCAGACCCATTATGCTCGACATCCTCAAAAACGATCCGTGGCTTAGTCCCCATACAAAAGCAATTGAGGGACGTCATGCCTACTACGAGAAAAGGCTAGCCCAACTCACGCAGGATGGCAGCATTACACTGTCAGATTTTGCAACCGGCTATCTCCATTTTGGTCTCCACAAGACCAACGACGGATGGGTATTCCGTGAGTGGGCACCCCATGCCACTGAGATCTTTCTGGTGGGCACCTTCAACCAGTGGCAACACCAGGAATCATGTCGCTTGCAGAGGAAGGAAAATGGAGTCTGGGAATGTTGGCTCCCCCTGGGGCGCATCCATCACGGTGACCTTTACAAGCTTCACGTGCGCTGGGAAGACGGCTCTGGAGAGCGCATCCCGGCATGGAGCAGACGGGTGGTTCAGGACAACAACACCTACATCTTTTCTGCACAGGTGTGGGAGCCTGAAAACAAGTATCAGTTCAGGCATACCCATTTCAAGCCAAATACCGCTCCACTCCTCATTTATGAAACGCACGTAGGAATGTCTACCGCGGAAGAAAGAGTGGGTACCTATAACGAGTTTCGAGAAAATATACTCCCCCGTGTAAAGGAGAACGGCTATAATGCCATACAGGTAATGGCCATCCAGGAGCACCCATACTACGGGTCATTCGGATACCATGTCTCCAGTTTTTTTGCACCTTCCTCCAGAAGCGGTACGCCCGATGAGTTAAAAGAGCTGATCGACGCTGCTCACGAAATGGGCATTGCCGTAATCATGGATATCGTGCATTCCCATGCAGTGAAGAACGAAACCGAGGGTCTCTCACGGATGGACGGCAGCTGTGATCTTTACTTCCACAGCGACCCAGAGCGCAGAAACCACAAGGCTTGGGACTCACTCTGCTTCGACTACGGCAAGGATGAGGTACTTCACTTTCTCCTTTCCAACTGCAAATACTGGTTGGAAGAATACCAGTTCGACGGCTTTCGGTTCGATGGCGTCACCTCCATGATCTACCTGAGTCACGGCCTGGGAGAATCTTTTTCTGATTATAGCGACTATTACAATGCAGGACAGGATGGCGATGCGATCTGCTACCTCACACTGGCCAACAAGCTTATTCACGAGGTGAACCCGCATGCCATTACCATTGCCGAGGAGGTGAGCGGAATGCCCGGGCTGGCCGTGAAGCCGGAAGGCGGAGGCTATGGATTCGACTACCGGATGGCAATGAACATCCCCGACTTCTGGATTAAAACCATCAAGGAGAAGAAAGATGAAGACTGGTGTCCCAGTGCCATCTGGTGGGAAGTTACCAACCGGCGCACCGATGAAAAGACCATCTCCTATGCCGAGAGCCACGACCAGGCATTGGTAGGTGACAAAACCATCATCTTCCGACTGATCGATTCTGATATGTACTGGTTCATGTCGAAGTGGACCAGCAGTACCCTCCGTGTAGACCGCGGCATCGCCTTGCATAAGATGATCCGCCTGGTGACAGCCTCCACCATCAACGGTGGCTACCTCAATTTCATGGGTAACGAGTTTGGCCATCCCGAATGGATCGATTTCCCGCGTGAAGGGAATAACTGGTCTTATCAATATGCACGCCGGCAGTGGCACCTCGCTGATGATTCCAATCTGAAATATCATTATCTGGGCGATTTCGACAAAGCCATGATCACCCTTATCAAGTCTGTGCCCGCCTTTCATGACACCCCACTGATAAAGATATGGGATAAGGATGACGACTGCGTACTCGCTTATATGCGGGGCAATCTGCTCTTTGTCTACAATTTTCAACCGCAGGAATCCTACTGCGATTACGGCATCCTGGTACCCCAGGGTGAATATAAGATCGTGCTCGATACCGACAGTAAAAAGTTCGGCGGTTTCGGGTTGAACGACGCCAACATCCCTCATTTCACCCAGTACGACCCGCTTTACGCACCACACAACAAAGGATGGCTGCAGCTCTATCTGCCTGCACGCACCGCCTTTGTAATGAAGATAAAAGAACCATAAAACGTTATTTTTCAACATGACATACAACAATCAAAAAGTCACACATTCATTATACCCGTTTAAATTTCAAACCATCCTCAAACCAGTCCTCTGGGGCGGATCGGAAATCAGCCATTTCAAAGGGATTGAACCCGTGCAGGAAGGTATCGGCGAAAGTTGGGAAATATCAGGAGTGAAAAACAACCTCTCGGTCGTTGCCAACGGACCCCTTGCAGGTACCACTCTTGAAGAACTCATTGCAGAAGCCAAAGATACCCTTGTCGGCAAGGAAGTATATCAAAAGTTCAGGAATACCTTCCCGCTTCTCATCAAATTTATTGATGCTCGGGATGATCTTTCCATTCAGGTCCACCCCGACGACAAGCTTGCCGCTGAGAGACACCACTCGTTTGGGAAAACGGAGATGTGGTACGTGATCAAAGCTGCTCCGGGCGCATTCCTTTATTCCGGTTTTGAACAACAAATCTGTCCCGAAGAATATGTGGAGAGGGTGGAAAACAACACATTCACCCACACACTCAAAAGATACGAAGTGCAGGAAGGTGACGTTTTTTTCCTGCCTGCTGGAAGAGTACATGCCATCGGTACCGGATGCTTCATCGCAGAGATTCAGCAGACCTCCGACATCACCTACCGCATCTACGACTACAACCGGAAAGATGCCGCAGGCAACAGTCGCGAGCTCCACACCGAACTGGCGAAAGATGCAATCGACTACAATGTGTACGACTCATACAAAACGAGTTACGATAAAAATACAAACCATCCAGTTAAGTTGGCATCATGCCCCTACTTCACCACCAACCTGCTCGAAATTGACCAGGAGGTATCCATGACCCGCTCCTATGCAGCTCTTGATTCATTCGTAATTTACATCTGCATGGGCGGAAAGTGCACCATCAAAGACGACAAGGGCAATGTAGAAACCATTCGCCAGGGAGAGTCGATGCTCATCCCCGCCGACACCAGCTCGGTCACCATCATTCCGTCTGAATCATCGAAACTACTCGAGACATTTGTTACACAAAGCTAAAGTATAACTGCTGTCTGCTGTAAGCTTGCTTCCAAAGAGCTGAACGCCGATAGCAATAAAAAAAACGCTTTCACAAACAAGCTTTCTTTAAAGGAACTGATAGCTGACCGTTGATAGCTGATAGCAAGATATGAAAGGGATATTATTGATCAATGTGGGTACCCCCGCCAGCAAGGAAAAAACCGATGTGAAAGAATTCATTGGCAATATGCTTTCGGATCCCCTGGTAACTGGGAAACCCGAATGGCTGTCCCATTACCTGGCCACACGGATCATTGCTCCCCTCTCCTGTGCCAACTCCGCTGAAAAATATGCACTTATATGGCGCAAAGAAGAGCCGCTCATATCACCGTTGTTGTATCATATGCAAAAGCTTGCCACGACGCTTGAATCCAGAAAAGGACTTCCCGTCGAGATAGCCATGCGATATGGAGAGCCTGATATCACAGCTGCTTTCAGGAAGCTGGAGCAAAAATGTCCGCTGTTGCATGAAGTGATCGTCTTCCCCCTCTACCCCCATTTTTCCCAATCCACCACACAAACATCGAAAGATGCCATTGGTCGTATTTTTTACCGCCACCCCCACTCCTTTCGGCTAAGGTTCGTAGAGCCTTACTACAACCATCCTGCCTATATCAGTGCACTGGCATCGTCGGCCCAGCCCTACCTGGAAGATATCGATCGACTGGTATTCAGTTATCACAGTTTGCAAGTGTCTCAGGTGGAAGCAGCCTGGAGAAAAGGAAAAGAGTTCGATTACGTCTATCAACTCAAGGAGACCAATCGTCTCTTTTGTGACAAAAGTGGCTTCGATCCCCGCCATACTCTGCTCTTTTACTCATCACAGAGGGGAAATAATTGGTTAAAACCTTTTCTAAACAAGGATATTGCCGATCTGCCCGGGCTGGGGTGGAAAAAGGTGGCGGTGATGGCCCCCGGTTTTCTGATCGACAACATGGAGACACTCTTCGACATCGATATCGAAGCCAGGAGACTCTTTATGGAAGCAGGTGGCGAGAAATTCATCTTCATCCCCTCGCTGAACCACAATGAGGAGTGGGTTGAAGCCATCTGGAAGATCATGGAAAGAGTGTAACTATATATAATATTCCATCAGATCGATTAAACCAGCCTGGAGCGCGTATCTTGTTACCTCATTCACGCTATTGACCTCCAGCTTGCGGTAAATGTTGCGGCGGTGTGCATTCACCGTATGAAAACTGAGGTTTTTCTCTATCGCAATCTCTTTGGTGGTCTTTCCCAATGCAATTTCATAAAGAATCTTTTTCTCGGTGCTGGTGAGGGTGCCGGTCATCTTCGCGGGCGGCACACCCGAGCGCATCACCGATTCGGCATAATCGCACCAGTAAACCTCTCCTGCGGCCACACACATCAGTGCATCCAGCAACTGTGCCTTGCTGTTGTTCTTCAATGCCACGCTGATGGTAGGATCCGCCACCAGGAGCTGACGTAGGAAATGCTCTCCTGGTTCATCTGAAAAGAGGAGCCAGGAAGACTCCTTCGCACCGCTTTTTATATTCAACAAATGGTTTGTCGATGAGAAGTCGAACAAAGCGTAATCGACCACCACCACCGAGCACGGATGATCGCGCAATTGTTCAAGCAATGCACGGTAATGAGCAGCCTCTTTCACCGTGGCATCCCCATCGGTCAATTGTAAATAGGAGCGCATTCCCTCGCGGGTGACATCCTGGTTATCTGCCAATATATAGTTATTTCTCGCGCTTTTTTCTTTCATGTCGATACAAAAATAATGATTTATCACAGCTGTAATGAAAAAAATAACACAATTGTGCTATTTCAGGTGCAAAAAAAGCCCGCTATCTTTGTCATAAAAATTACTAAACAAAGAATTATGACAAAAATTGCAGAAAACCTGACACAACTGGTCGGCAATACACCGCTATTGAGACTAGATCGCTTCGGTAAATCCGAAGGAGCTGTAGCAAACCTCGTGGTCAAGCTGGAGAGCTTCAATCCGCTGGGGAGCGTGAAAGATCGCATTGCACTGTCCATGGTAGAAGATGCCGAGCAGAAAGGCAAGCTCCATGAAGGCTCAGTCCTCATTGAGCCCACCAGCGGCAACACCGGCATCGGCCTCGCCTTTGTCTCAGCCATCAAAAAATATCGGCTTATCCTCACCATGCCAGAGACCATGAGCATAGAAAGGAGAAACCTACTGAAGGCACTGGGTGCCGAACTGGTGCTCACACCGGGTAGTGAAGGCATGAAAGGTGCCATCGCCAAAGCCAAGGAGCTGCAGGCAGAGATACCCAATGCCGTGATCCTACAGCAGTTTGAGAATCCATCTAACCCGTTGATACACTACACAACCACCGCCGAGGAGGTGTGGCGCGATACCGATGGCAAGGTGGATATCTTTGTGAGCGGCGTGGGCACGGGAGGCACCGTAAGTGGTGTAGGCAAGAGACTGAAGGAGTTGAAATCCGATGTGAAGGTGATTGCGGTGGAGCCCTCCGATTCTCCAGTACTTTCCGGAGGCAATCCCGGTCCCCATAAAATACAGGGCATTGGCGCCGGCTTTATTCCGGGCACCTACAATGGTTCGGTGGTCGATGGTGTTATTAGCGTGAGCAACGACAACGCCATCCGCACAAGCCGGAAACTGGCCAAGGATGAGGGACTGCTGGTGGGTATTTCGTCAGGTGCCGCTGCCTATGCTGCCCTGCAGCTGGCGAAGGAGCCTGAGAACAGCGGTAAGACCATCGTGGTCATTCTACCCGATACCGGAGAGCGTTACCTATCCACTATTTTATATGCTTTCGACGAGTATCCTCTCTAAAATATTAAAGAAGATTGGTTTACATAAATTCAATGCAATGAATTCCTATTCTGATCACATACAGAGTCTCTCCACAATGTCGTTGATGAATAAGATGACAATGGCCATGTGTTGCTGTTGCCACACATTTCATCAGCCACCTCTGTATGCCTAAAGCAAATTTAGGGCATATTCAAAAACAAAGCGGCTGATCCCTCTGATCGGCCGCTTTTTTTATTAAAACATACAATCACAGCTTACAGATTTAAATACTCAAAAAAATGAATCTACTCTCAATTAACAAACAGCATCTGGTCTTACTCCTGCTTCTCCAGCTCTCTCTTCTGGGTAGCTTAGCGCAGGGTACCTCCTCCATTACGGTATCCGGCACGGTCACCGACAGCCGAAATCTTCCTCTCATTGGTGTCACCATCGTCCCCGACAACAATGCCACAAACGGCACGGTCACCGATGTCGACGGTTACTACAGGCTCATCGTAACAGCAGGAACCACACTCACCTACTCCTACATTGGCTATGAAAGCCAGTCCATTCTGGTTAATCAATCCGGAAATTATCCGGTCACATTGCAGGAGGGGACAACTATACTGAACGAGGTAGTCGTTACTTCACTAAATATTCCCCGCGAGAAGAAGGCACTCGGTTACGCAGTACAGGAAGTCTCCTCCGATGCCTTCGAAACACGTCCCACCAACCCCATGAGCGCCCTCTCCGGCAAGATTGCCGGCCTGCAGGTCGTCTCTGGCGGCAGCAACCTGGGCGGCTCTTCCCGCATCACTCTGCGTGGTATCAACTCCATCACCGGCAACAACCAACCTCTTTACGTGATCGACGGTGTACCGCTCGACAACAGTGAGCTGAACAGTACAACCACGATCCATGGCAGCGCCGGCAAGGATGTGGGGAGCACCATCCAGGACATCAACCCCGATGACATTGCCAGTGTGAACGTACTGAAAGGTCCTTCTGCCGCAGCCCTCTATGGTTCGCGTGCCGCCAACGGTGTCATCCTCATCACCACGAAAAAAGGAGGCAGGAGTGACGGTGACCTGCAGATCGAGCTCAACAGCGGCATCGAGTTTGAAAAAGTAGTGCGTCT
>CAZRRC010000014.1:22296-43812 GCA_964602395.1 uncultured Proteiniphilum sp.
GGTGGCTACAACTCCACCTTCAGCACGGCCGTCATTGATGGCACCACCTACAACATCCCTGAATATGCAGGTGATGAGAGCTGGGGCCCCAGACTCGACGGCACGCCCGTACTGCACTGGTACAACCTCGATCCGGAGTATCCTTCCGACTACTTGAAGCCGGAGCCCTGGCGCTATCCGGAACACGACGTCAGCTATTTCTTTCGCACCGGTGTCGCACACACCCACAACATCTCCTTGTCGAAGTCGACTGCACACTCTGCCTTCAGAGTGTCATTCACCAATAAGAACGTGACCGGCACCATCCCTAACGCATCACTTGGCAAAAATAGCGTCAACATATCGGGAAAAGTCACCGGCAAGCTGCTCTCCGTTTTTACCAATGCGAACTACATCAAGACTTCCTCCACAGGACGTCCCTGGACCGGTGCCTCCAATCGCAACATCATTCTCGAGGCCTATCAGTGGGGACAGGTGCAAGTCGATTACAAGCGCCTGAGTGAATATAAGCGGCCCGACGGCACACCCCGCGCATGGAATCGCACCGGTTATCAAAATACAGTGGCCGATGAGAAAACGAAATATATCGACAATCCCTACTGGTCGGCTTACGAAAGCTACCTCAAAGAGGATCGTAACAGGCTCTATGGAAACATCGGCATCACCCTCACTCCCACAAACTGGCTTTCGTTGACCGGACGTATCAATGCCGACATATATGACTACGACTTTCAGGACAGGATTGCCTACAATTCCCGTTCCCAGTCGATGTACCAGGAATATAACCAAAAGTATGAAGAGTTCAACTACGAGCTGTTGGCCACCGCCAACCGCAGCTGGGACAATCATTCACTGGCGGGCAACCTGGGTGGCAACTTCCTGGAGCGCAACCGCCGCATCAGCGACATATCCACCTCGGGTGGCCTCATCATTCCAAACTACTACAGCCTCCACAATGCCACCTCCACCCTCATCAACCCAGCTACAGGAATCTATAATCGACAGCTCTCCTCCTTCTATGGGAGTATTTCCTATGGCTGGCGCAGTATGTTCTACCTCGACGGCACCTTTCGCAACGACTGGTCCTCCACGCTACCGGTGAAACATAGCTCCTACTTTTATCCTTCGCTCACCTCCTCGTTCATTGTGAGTGAGTTGGATGGTCTGCGTGACCAGAAATGGCTTTCCTTTGCCAAGCTTCGCCTCGGCTGGGCACAGGTAGGTAACGACACCGATCCCTATCAGCTCTACAAGGTATACGAGGCAGTGAAAGCCATCAACGGGAAAAGTGCCTACACCCTGCCCAATCAGCTGAACAACATAAACCTGAAGCCAGAGATCACTTCTTCGCTGGAAGCCGGCCTCCAGTTGCAGCTCTTCCGCAACCTGATCGATCTCGATCTCACCTGGTACAACAACAGCAGCCACAACCAGATTATCTCACTGCCCACCTCCAATGCCTTTGGCTACGCATCGAAGCTAATCAACGCGGGAGAGATCAACAACCGGGGCATTGAGGTCATCCTCGGCATTAACCCGATACAACGACACGATCTTGAGTGGAACACCAGCTTCAACTTCTCAAAAAACAGCAACAAAATCATCAAGCTCTCCGATGCAGTCAGCAGCCTCAACCTGAGCAACACGCTTGTCACCCTCACAGCACAAGAGGGTGAAAGCTACGGGCAGCTATACGGATACGACTTTGTCTATGCCCCCAATGGACAACGGGTTGTTGGCTCCGATGGACTCTATATGCGTACACAGCAGTTGGTACCCCTCGGCAGTGTGTTGCCAGACTACCTCTGGAGCTTCCAGAACGGCTTACGCTATAAAAATGTACATTTCAATTTCCTGATCGACTCCCGCTTGGGAGGCAAGTTCTTCTCACAGACCTACAAGGTAGCCATGTACTCGGGCATCCTGCCAGAAACGGCTGCCGGCGGTATCCGTGAAAACGGAATCGTTTCGGAGGGAGTAACCGGCGATGTCACTTTTCATCCCGATGGGACTTACACGGTAACCAACACAGCTGAAAACACAAATCGTGTCACTGCCCAGGCCTGGTCGCGCAATCATAACAACGGTCCAACCGCCTTCAGCATCTTCGATGCCACTTTCATCAAACTACGAGAGCTGTCGCTGGGTTATAACTTTCCCTTGTCGGGCAGTGGAGCCATCAAAAGCATCGGTGCCTCGGTATACGGACGGAACCTGTTCTACCTCTACCGTAAGAGCAAGACCATCGACCCTGAACTCACCAACAGCAGCGGCAATGTGCAGGGCATCGAAGGGGGTAACATGCCCACCCCGGCCACCTTCGGCGTCAATGTAAATATCAGATTCTAACAAAATAAAACTAAAAAGCAATGAAACGAGCCATTCATCAATTATTTCAACATAACTACTTTGGCGGAAGGGTACAGCTCACCGCACTGTCACTGACACTTATTTTCGCATTCACCTCCTGTATCGATGAGGAACTGAACATCGATCCCAACAGGCCCTCAACTGTGCAGACCTCATCACTGATCGTCACCGCAGAGAAACATCTGCTCGACAACATTCGGAGTGAGTCCGCCTCCCTCCGTAGCTCCGGACTCTTCATCCAGCAACTGAGCCAGGTAACCTACACCTCCACATCGCGTTACGACATTCCTTTCAGCTATTCTGCCGATGTGTGGAACGGACTCTTCGCGGTGGCCAACAACCTGCAAGAGATCATCACGCTCAACACCGATCCCGCTACGAAGGAGCTAGTCACTGCCGACGGTGCCGGCCGCAATGCCACACAGATAGCCATCAGCCGCATACTCAAGTCAGTTGCCTTCTCTGCACTGACCGACATTTTCGGTGATGTGCCCTATCATTCCTATGGAAGTGACGATCCAGACTTTCAGGCGTTGCAACAGAACCCCGACAACATCACACCCAAATATGCACCCCAGGCAAAGATTTATGCCGATATCCTAAACGAACTGAAGCAGTCAGGCGACACGTTACTCCGCTATTCATCAGAGAACACCTTTGGCAGCTCCGACATCATCTACGGCGGCAGTAACCTGAAATGGGCAAAGTTGGCCCACTCGCTGCGGCTCCGCTTTGCTACCCGTTTGAAAGAGAAAGCCCCCACATTGTACCAGACTCATTTCTCCGATGCACTGGCTAAAGGCGTCTTCACAGGCAATGCCGACAATGCGGTCTTCACCTACGCCAGCACCGCCCCCAATGAGGCGCCCTATTACAGAGCCACGGTGACCGCCAACCGACGCGACTTCGCGCTTTCTCTTCCCTTCGTCGACCTGCTGAAAGGCGAAAACCCACAGCTTCCGATAGCAGACCCGCGTCTGAGCAGATATGCAGCCCTGAACGGTGCAGGCAGCTACACCGGACTCCCCTACGGCCTGACTGAAGCCCAGTCAGGTAGTTTTCCCGCCACCGCTGTAAGTCTTCCCGGTGCGGCATACAGTGCTCCCAACTATGGCGAGGTGCTGATGGAATATGCTGAGGTGGCCTTTCTTCTCGCCGAACACCACAACTGGCGGCAGAGCGATTACGAAGCAGGCGTGCGGGCCTCTCTCGCTAAATGGGGTATATCCGGAACCGAAGCATCCGACTACATTGCTGCACTTCCTACTGCCAGTCAGCGAAATGTATTGAATCAGAAATACATTGCCCTGTTCGGACAGTTTCTGGAAGGTTGGAGCGACTACCGACGTACTGGATTCCCTGATTTTCTCATCAAGCACGGGGATACGGTGTTCAGTGGCACCATCAATGGAGAGCAGGTTACCTATACCTTCAATCCCCTCTTTGGCGATGGAGGTATACCGTCGCGCCTCTATTACCCGGTGAAGGAACAGTCGGTGAACCTTGAAAATTACCAGGCTGCCGTCGCTGCCCAGGGGAATGATGTGATTGAAACCAAATTATGGGTGTTCAAATAAAAAAGTGCGTTATATTTGCAGTATGGTCGGATGTCATTCATGTTTCACTGATAATACATGGGATGGTTGCAACTAATTCGAGCGATGGATCCCCACAAAACATTTAAAGGTCTCTGTCTTGGTTGCAACCAATGAATGAGATACCCGCAAAAAATCAACTGCTGGATGCTCAAATAAAGGATTCACAAATTACCAAATGAAAAAAAATAACATCAATATGAAGAATCTACAATTTTTACTTCTTGTTCTCCTGCTGGCAGGCCTTGGTTCCTGCGAAAAAAAAGGAGGGCTGCAGGAAGGTACGTGGCGCGGCGAACTTATGCTTACGGGTGACCGTACGGCTCCCTTCCTGTTTGAGGTGAAGAAGCAGGGCTCCGACTCCGCCACTTTCATCCTGATCAACGGTGAAGAACGAGTAGAACTACCCGGTGCCACATTTCACGGCGACACGCTCATCGTACCCATTGTAGCGTATGATGCCGTACTCAAGGGATTTGTCAAGGGCGACCGCATTGAAGGAAAGTTTATCAAAAATTACATTGAAGACGATCCTGGCGTGACTTTCACCGCAGTCTACGGTGTGACAGAACGTTTTGAGTCCGCTCCACAACCCACTACCAGAAAGATCGACGGTAAGTGGGACGTACTCTTTGTGGGTGAATCCGGAGACACCACCCGCAACGTGGGCATCTTCAAAACCCAAGGAGACATTGTCACCGGTTCCGTACTGACCAATTCCGGCGACCTTCGTTTTCTGGAAGGTGCCTATACCGGTGAGGGTGTGCAGCTCTCCGCCTTTGGCGGACTGAGTCCTTATTACATCGAACTCAATTTCACAGCAGACACCCTTTTCGAGGGTACCTTTTACACCACCCGCGGCACCACAACACTTCTGGGTACGAAGAACGACGCAGCCGCACTGGCAGATGCCTACTCGCTGGCCGGCCTCAAACCCGGCTATGAAACACTTAGTTTCTCACTACCCGACCTGGAAGGAAACACCGTTTCACTCAGCGACGAACTGTATAAAGGTAAAGTGGTAATTGTATCGATACTCGGAAGCTGGTGCCCCAACTGCCTCGATGAGATGGCGTTTCTGGCACCTTGGTATGAGGAGAACAAAGAACGGGGTGTGGAGATCCTCGGCATCGCCTTTGAGCGGAAAGACGACGAAGCCTATGCAAAGAAAGCAATCGGCCAGCTCAAAGAGCGTTATCATACCGGCTACCCCATTCTCTTTGGTGGAGCGGTCGGAAAAGAAAGTGTAGCCGGTGCGCTGCCCGAGCTGGACAACTTCTCCAGCTACCCTACCACCATTTTTATTGATAAGCAAGGCAAGGTACGCACCATCCATACCGGCTTTAACGGACCTGCAACGGGTCTCTTTTACGATGAATTCATCGAAGAGTTCAACGCCCTGGTCGATTCCCTATTGGAAAGCTGACTATTGATACAACAACTTAAACCAAAACAGGAGAAAAACCCAATTGCTTCTCTCCTGTTTCTGATATTGATTAACAGCTAATCGCTGAATGCTTACATCCCCAAAATCTCCTGGATCCTCTTCAGTCGTTCCGCGGAGAGCGGCGGTGTATCTTTCAACGGGTAATCCATTCCCATCTGTTCATACTTACGTTCGCCCATGGTATGATACGGCAGCAGCTCCACTTTCTCTATACACTTGTAAGGCCGCAGAAAGTCCGCCAGTCGTTGCACCAACTCATCGTCGTCCGTCCATCCTGGTACAAGAACGTGGCGTATCCACACAGGAATCTGTTTCTCCTCCAGATAGTCGAGACACCGCAGCGTATTATCCTGCTTAGCCCCAGTCAGCGCCTTATGCTGTACCGGGTCTATCGATTTGATGTCGAGGAGGACCAGATCGGTCGCATCCAGCGTCTCCTGCGTGGCTGGCGTAAAGATGGCCCCCGACGTATCCAGCGCCGTGTGTATCCCCGCCTCCCGGCAGAGCAGGAAGAACTGCTTCACGAACTCCGCCTGCATCAGTGGCTCCCCACCCGTGACAGTCACCCCACCCCGGGCTATGAAGTTCTTGTAGCGCATCACCTCCGCCAGCAGCTCCTCCGGCGATAACTGGTACTGTCCCTTGTGATTCCTGTCCCAGCTGTCCGGATTATGGCAATAGAGGCAACGCAGCGGGCAGCCCTGCATGAATACCACGAAGCGTATTCCCGGGCCGTCCACCGTACCGAAGCTCTCAAGAGAATGAATATTTCCCGTCATATAAGGATGTGATAATTTATTGAATTACAACGTCTGATTGATTGTTCTCGAAATCACATCCAGCTGCTGCTCCTTTGTTAGCTTGATGAAATTCACCGCATAACCCGATACCCGGATAGTCAACTGCGGATAGTTCTCCGGATGCGCCATTGCATCGAGCAACAGCTCCTTGTCGAACACATTCACGTTCAGGTGTTGTCCCCCGTCGAAAGTGAAGTACCCATCCAGCAGTTCCACCAGGTTCGCAATCCGCATATCCTTATCCTTGCCCAGCGATCCCGGCGACACCGCGAATGTGTAGGAGATACCGTCGTGCGCATGCTGGAAGGGCAGCTTCGCCACCGATGCCAGCGCTGCCACGGCCCCCTTGCGGTCCCGTCCGTTCATCGGGTTGGCACCCGGCGCGAAAGGAGTGCCGGCAGGGCGACCATCCGGTGTGGCACCCGTCTTCTTGCCGTAGACCACGTTCGAGGTGATGGTAAGGATCGACTGCGTCGCCGTCGCGTTGCGGTATGTCTCATGCTGACGCAGATAACCCATGAACTTTTTCGTGATGTCCACTGCAATCTGGTCCGTGCGGTCGTCGTTGTTACCGAAAGGCACATAGTCCCCCTCTCGTTCAAAGTCGACAGCGATGCCTCGCTCGTCGCGGATTACCTTTACCCGTGTATCCCGTATTGCCGCCAACGAGTCCGCCACGATGGAGAGCCCCGCAATGCCCGTTGCCCTGATCCGTTGCACATCACCATCGTGCAGCGCCATCTCAAACGCCTCGTAAGCATACTTGTCGTGCATGTAGTGAATGATCTTCAGCGCGTTCACGTAGACCTTCGCCAGCCAGCGCATCGTCTGCTCAAACTTTACCATCACCTCATCATAGTCGAGGTACTCCGATGTGATCGGCTCATAGAGCGGAGCCACCTGGGCACCCGACTTCTCATCGCGTCCTCCGTTGATTGCATAAAGAAGGCACTTTGCCAGGTTGGCACGCGCGCCGAAGAGCTGCATCTGTTTTCCGATCTTCATCGGCGATACGCAGCAGGCAATGCCATAGTCGTCGCCATAGTCCGGTCGCATCAGGTCGTCGTTCTCATACTGGATGGCCGATGTATCCACCGACACTTTTGCGCAGAAGCGCTTCCAGTTCTCGGGGCTCTGCTGCGACCAGAGCACCGTGAGGTTCGGCTCCGGTGCGGGCCCCAGGTTGTAAAGTGTATGTAGGTAGCGGAATGATGTCCGTGTGACCAGTGTCCGTCCATCCACCGTTTGTCCCCCCAGCGATTCGGTCACCCATACCGGGTCGCCAGAGAAAAGCTCGTTATAATCCGGCGTACGGAGGAAGCGCACGATGCGCAGCTTGATGATCAGCTGATCTACCAGTTCCTGCGCTTCGGTTTCGGAGATTACCCCTTCCCGCAGGTCCTTTTCGATGTAGATGTCGAGGAAGGTCGATGTGCGTCCGATCGACATTGCCGCACCGTCCTGATCCTTTACAGCCGCAAGATAAGCGAAATAAAGGAACTGTACGGCCTCCCGACTGTTGCGTGCCGGCTGCGACACATCGAATCCATATGCCGCACACATTTTTTCAAACGCCTTCAGCGCCCTAATCTGCTCGCTCACCTCCTCGCGACTGCGGATGGTATTTTCGGTGAACTCCTGAATATCGAGCCGCTGCATAAAATCTTTCCGTTCCTCAATCAGTGCCGTTGTCCCGTAGAGCGGCACACGGCGGTAGTCGCCAATGATGCGTCCCCGTCCGTAGGCATCCGGCAATCCTGTGATGATGCCCGATTTGCGTGCCGCCAGCATCTCATCGTTATAAGCCGAGAAGACCCCTTCGTTGTGCGTCTTGCGGTAGCGTGTATAAATTTGTTTCGTCATCGGGTCCAGCTCATATCCGTAGGCATTCAGTGCGTTCTCCACCATGCGGATACCCCCTTTCGGGAAGATGCCCCGCTTTAGTGGCGCATCGGTCTGTAAGCCGAAAATTACCTCATTTTCCTGATCGATGTATCCCGGCCCGTATGTATCAATCTGCTGCGGATATTTAGTCTCCGCGTCGTACACCCCTTTTGCCTGTTCCTCGCGGAAGAGTTCCGTAAGTCGGTTCCACACCTTGTGCGTACGTTCTGTAGATTTAACTAGAAATGAATCATCCCCCTCATAGGGCGTATAATTGTGCATGATGAAATCCCGTACATTGATTTCTTTTCTCCATACCTCTCCTTTAAATCCTTCCCATGCTTCTTGTCTACTTTTCATAAATTTTTTTTGATCTTTATCTGTGTTCAATTCTATAATAGTTTGCGTATATGTGTTTCAGATTGATGTGCATTCAATGAATCAGTCACGGGAAAGAAACAACCAACCGTAAACTGCCCCCACCATGCCCATTCCTCCGACGATATTACCCAGCGTTGCAGGAATCAGGTTATCGACGATGAAGGAGCACCAGGAGATCTCCGCTCCGGTGTATATCGCTGCCGGGATGAAGAACATGTTCGCGATGGAGTGTTCGTAGCCCAGTGTCACAAAAAGCATCACCGGTATCCATATGGCGATACTCTTTCCGGTGATATCCTTTGCCGCATATCCCATGAACATGCCCATGCAGACCAACCAATTGGCACCGATCCCCTTGATGAAGACCCGCATGAAATCCTGATTCACTTTTGCTTCGGCCAGATGGTGCAGGTAAGCCCGCCAAGGATCGTTATCAAGGATCCCCACATGTGCCGACAGCAGCCAGGCAATCAGCTGTGCCCCAACAAAGTTGAACAGGTAGGAGATCGCCAGCAATGCGATTACCCTGCCCGACGTCAGTTCTTTCCGTTGAAGTGGTAAGGTGAACCCTGCGCAGTCGCTCGTAAAGAGGTCCGCTCCCGTGACGGAGACCATGATCAGTCCGATGGGGAACATAGCTCCTGCTACGAACTTCACGATACCCGGGTTGGCCGCACCAATGCCCGGTATGCCTCCCGCCACGATCAGGCTCAGGAGACCCCCAAAGGCAATAAATGCTCCACCCAGAATAGCCATGACGGCAAACTGAGGGAAACTACGCTTCGATTTATCGAGAGCCGCGCGTCTAAAAGCGTCTGCAGCCTCCGTCGGAGTAAAATAGTTCATATGATAATAACCTAAAAACAAAGCGATCCGACAATCATATGTTCCAGACCGCTACCTGTGATAATCAGAACACGGATGCAAAGATAATACATTAGCTCTAATTAAAGAAATATTTCTTTAATTAATTGACATTCATTAATTAATTTGGATGTAAGTGTACAATTTACTTCGCCAAAGCCTGGCGTATATCTGCCATCAGGTCATCCACACTCTCCAGTCCCACCGAAAGGCGGAGAGAAGTATCATGAATGTCCATTGCGGAACGTTGTTCGGGTGTAAAAGTGCCGTAGATGGTACTGGCAGGATGAATAATGAGTGTACGGTTATCAAAAAGGTTGGTGGCACGACGAATCAGCTTGAGGCGGTTCATAAAGCCATAACATCGTTCTTTCGAATCCAGGTCGAACGTGAGCATTGCCCCCGGACACGCTCCGAACTGTCTTTTACTTACCTCGTAATATGGATTGCCTGGCAGCCCAGGATAGTTAACCGACACCACACCCGGCATTGACTGCAACCTTTCTGCGAGTTCCTGACAGTCGGCTGCTTGCCGCTCGTAGCGTACCGACAGGGTTTCCAGTCCCAGCGATTGCATGTAAGCCACTTCTGGCGTCATGTAGGCTCCCAGATTGCGATGTATCTCCTTGCGCAGTTTAAAGTGGAAAGCCGACAGCGAAGTATCGGCAAACGGTTTCAGCTTGGGCGAGTATGACCAGTCGAACTTACCGTAATCGATGATCAGTCCCCCCAGGCTGGTTCCCCCACCCGAGATATACTTCGTACTCGATATTACATCGATGTCGATACCAAAGTCCGATGCATGAAAAGCGCTGAAAGGAATGATTGTGGTATCGGCGATGAGCGGTACGTTTCTTTTATGCACCACAGCGGCCAATTTCAGCAGGTCCACCACCTCCATCTGCGGGTTGGTGATCACCTCGACAAATACGCCACACGTGTTTCCGTCGATGCAGGCTGCCACCTCCTCGGCCTTTGTCAGGTCGCAGAAACGTATTTCCACGCCAAAGGCACTCAATGTATTTACAAAGAAGGAGTATGTATTTCCAAATAGGTGGCACGAGGTAACCAGGTTGCAGCCACTCCATGCAAGGGTAAAGAATGTATTGCTGATGGCCGCCATGCCAGAGTTGAGTGCAGTCACCCCATGCGCTCCGGTTGCCACCTTCACCCGTTCTTCAAAATACTGCACTGTGGGGTTCGTCACCCGAGAGTAGGCATGTTCACTTGTACGTCCGCAGAAGGCGGCTTCCATCTCTTCGGCCGTCTCAAATTCATAAGCCAGCGCATGATAGACCGGCATTGAGAGGGCACCATATGCATCGTTTTTCTGATAAGGAAGTCCCAACAGCTTCGTTTCGTATTTTGTTTCTTTCATTTCTAACAATCTCTTTTCATTTACAAATGTACGCAGTTTCCCGATTTCATCACCCTGTTCATCTATGAAATATTGAGATTCATCTATTCTGCTTGAAGTCCGACGGCATTCTTTCTATCTTTGCGGAAATGTTGCGTAATTTTACACATCACTTTTCCATAAACTAATGAAAAAGACAATACTCCTTTTTCTGTTGTCAGTCCTGATCACATCCATTCAGGCTCAAACCGCCACGGGAACCCTCTCCGGAAAGGTCATCGACAAGAACACAGGTGAAGCGGTACCTGCGGCCACCATTCGCATACTCACCATGGAGGACAGCACGTTGGTCACTGGTGCCTCCTCCTCCAGCGAAGGAACTTTTCTTATCCCGGTAAAACATGGCAACTACATTGCCAACATCTCCTTTGTAGGTTACACCCCCTACTTTCAGGAGTTCACCCTCTCCACCGCACAGCCAACCGTAAGGCTCGATACCATTGCTTTGCAGGAACAATCCATCTTGCTCGATGAAGCAGTGGTCACAGCTGCTCCCACCGAGATCCTTGTGAAGGGAGACACGCTGGAATACAATGCATCCGCCTATAAGGTGACTGGCATGGCGGTAGTGGAAGATCTATTAAAGCAGATGACTGGAGTGGAGATCGATCAGAATGGCGTCATCAAAGTACAGGGAAAGGAAATCAAGAAGATATTTGTCGACGGCAAGGAGTTTTTTAGTGACGACCCGAAGATCGCCTCCAAAAATTTGCCCGCCAGGATGGTTGAGAAGCTGCAGGTAGTGGACAAGAAGTCGGAGATGGAGAAGATGACCGGCTTCGACGACGGAGAAGAAGAGATGATCATCAACCTCACCGTCCGTCCCAACATGAAGCAGGGAAGCTTCGGCAATGCCTTTGCCGGATACGGCAGTCAGGAACGTTACGAAGTGAATGCCCTGGTCAATCACATGCGAAACAGCGACCAGATGACCTTCATGGGAGGCATCAACAACACCAACAATGCCGGTGCCTCCGATCTTGGATCAGCCATGGGAGGTGGAGGTGGAAGAACAAGAGGTGGAGGTGGAGGTGGAAGTGGTATCAACACAGCTGCCAACAGCGGTTTCAACTTCAGCAAGAAGGTATCGGAAAAGCTGGAAGTGGGCGGCAACATCCGTTACGGCAATAACCGGTCGGAATCACTGTCGAAGGTTTACACCCAGAATCTGTTGAGCAAGGGCGACACCTATGAGGATCAACGAAACCGTTCTCACAGTCGCGATGAAAATGTGAATATGGATGTGCGCCTTGAGTGGAAGCCCGATTCCATGACCACGCTCATATTCCGTCCCACCCTCAGCTTCAACACCAGTGAGAGCATAGAGACCGATCTCTTTTCCACGACGCGCGTAGCAGGCGACACCGTCAATTACGGAAATGCCGACTACAACTCACACGGTAAAGGAAAAAATATCGGCGGCAACCTCAACTTCAACCGTCGTCTCGGGAAGGTGGGTCGAAGCATCAGTGTGGGACTTAATGTCCGTTCAAATGATTCTGAGAATAAGGCGATGAACATTTCCAATACCTTCTATACCGGGAAGCGGACCGACGATCTGCTCGACCAGCGGATCACCAATAGCAACAGCGGATCGAACCTAAGCGGTAACCTCTCTTATGTAGAGCCACTGGGAAAGCAGAAGTTTCTCCAGTTTTCCTACAACTACCGTCAGGGATCGTCTCAATCTGATAAAGATACACGCACCCGCGATGATGAAGGGAACTACACCGTCTTTGATACCAAATACAGCAAGCTGAACGACAATAGCTCGTTGAATCAGGATATCGGGGTCGACTTCCGGTCGAGAAGCGAAAAATACAATTACAACGTCGGCTTCAGAGTCTACCCCACCTCCTCAAAAAGGAAAACCTATATCGGCGATTCACTCATCAGCAACATCACACAAAACGTGACCAACTACTCCCCCAATGCGCAGTTCAACTATCTCTGGTCGAGGCAGAAGAACCTTCATTTCACCTACACGGGGAACACCGATCAGCCATCCGTGAATCAGATATCGCCAGTGATCGACGTGAGCAATCCGCTGAACATCACTTATGGAAATCCCGATCTTAAACCAGCATTTATGCACCGCATGAATGTCCGCTATCAGAACTCGAATCCGCAGGAAAACCGTTATCAAATGCTCTCCGGCAGTTTCAATTATACCCTGAATGCGATTGTCACCTCCCGTTTCACCGACCCCGAGACAGGACGGAAAGAGAATACATTCCGGAATGTGAATGGCAACCGGGACGGAGATATCCGTTTTATTACCTCACGGCCTTTCTTCAGTAAAAAGTTTACGGTTTCGAGCACCTCCAATGCCAGTTACAGAGTCAACAACGGCTTTTCCAACAATGAGGAGAACGTCAGCAGGCAGACCAACCTTTCCGAGAACCTGAGCTTCAACTATAATTCGTCAAAGTTTCAGTTTTCGGTCAGGGGCAACATCTCCTATAACAAGGTAAAAAATAGCCTGGAAGGGCAGCAGGACAGGGAGTATTTCAATTATGGCAGCTCAGCCAACACGACCATTTATCTTCCGTTCGATATCAACATCCAAAGTGATATCCGCTACTCCACCAACTCGGGTTATTCCGATGGCTTCAAGCAGAATGAAACCCTCTGGAATGCATCACTCGAGAAACAGATATTGAAACAGAAGAATGGCCTTATCCGGGTGAAAGTATATGATATTCTGCAGCAACGAAGCAATATCCGCAGGAATGTATCATCCAACTTTATTCGTGATACAACAACCAACACGCTCACCAGCTACTTTATCGTGCATTTTGTCTATCGGTTCAACGTATTTAAGGGAGGAGCCACGCGGCGCGATATGCGCAGAGACATAGAAAAGGGCGAAGGCAGTTCGGGCAGACGACGTCTCGGTTAACCTCGTCCTGAAAAAAACCCCGTGAAATGTTATTCAGGGGGTTATCATTCTATTTACTATTTAAAATCAGGAAAACGGAAGCGATCCATAGGAGGATTCACTTTCTTCCTGTATTGGCAGAGTTCATATACCCAATAGAGGATAAACCCTGTGAAAATTTTACTTTTCCATGACATAACTTACCTTCTTTTTAAGATCCAGGCATCGGAATGCGTAGGATAATTTTCGTATATTTTCTGCAAAAAGGCCTGTGCCTCTTCGCCATTGGTAAATGAAGCGGCATATACGTCGATGCGTCCTGAGCGCTTTAGGCTTCCAACCTCTGCGAAGCCTTCATTCTGGAGTGTTTCAATCATTTTCTGCGCCACGTGGGGAAGCTCATAAACGCCCATTACCACGTAATAGTGTGGTCCGGCAGCCGCCAGCATCTGTGTGGGTGTCTCTGCGGGTACTTCCACGGAGACCTCTGCTGTGGCAGTTTCGGCGGTTGGTAATGCGGGTGAACTGTCTGCAGCATTGGCAACCTGTATGTCGGGCTGAGCAATTTCCTGCGTGTGCAGTTTGCTCGCTTTATTTCCGAAGAGCGATGTGTCGGCAATCATTTGAGCCGACTGGCGTCCCTTGTTTGTGTCACTCACCGGGAGCAGGAACATCATCAACAGGATCATCGCTGCAGCTACCGCAGCGACACCGGCATAACGCTGTCTTCTTCCGGATGCAACCTCTTTGACAGGCGCCGCCGGGCTCTGCATCTGAACAAGGGGTCTGAGGGTCGCCCTGTTCAGTCCAAACAAAGCAGGACGCACAAAATGGGCCGGCATAAAAGTGAAACGGTTCTCGTCGCTCATGACAAACGAACCCAACTTTCCCATTTCCACACGATGCATCTCCCGCAGCTGGCTTTTCAGCTCCTCCACGGCACGTTCTACGCGCTGCATGGCTGCCTCGAATGTCAGCTGATCGCTTTTCATGTAAGACTGAGCCAGGAGGCCATCGTTGTGCGTAAGATCACGGTTGAAGACCAATTCGCAAGTCGGCGCGAGGAATGTGGCAACACCATCTCTGCGGGAAGGCATCATATTGACCACAAATCCGCCGAAATCGGGAATGATCACGCAGTTATGCTCATGTAACAAAAATTCTATGTGCGAAACCATTTCATTCATAAGACAAAGTTAAAAAAGATCGGTAGTATTTCGCAAGAAAAAAGAAAAAAAATTCATTTCCGTACTTTATCCTGGTTATGATTGGCAAAATCTTTCCAGTCCCTGTATTTCTTGTCACCTGTGGTGATTCCCGACTGATAAAAATGGCACAATGCCGCTGCGAGTCCATCGGTGGCATCGAGTTGTGGTAGCATGTTTTCATCGGGTACATGCAGTATCTTTTGCAGCATGTAGGCCACTTGCTCCTTTGCAGCCATGCCATTGCCGGTGATGGCCATCTTTATTTTCAGCGGTGCATATTCAAATATCGGTATGTCGCGTGAGATGGCGGCCGCCATGGCCACCCCCTGTGCCCGTCCCAGTTTGAGCATGCTCTGCACGTTTTTACCAAAGAAGGGCGCTTCAATGGCCAGTTCATCGGGCAGGAACTCATCGATAAGTCCAAGTATACGGGCGTATATTTTTGCCAGCTTCAAGTAGTGGTCGCCATACTTTCCCAGCTCCATCACCCCCATCGCCACCATCGAAGGTTTGTTATCCAGTACGCGAAGGATGCCATAGCCCATCACCTGCGTACCCGGGTCTATTCCCATGATAATTCGTTCTTTCTGCATCAGTATGTGATTGTCTGCATGATGGTAGAGAACCCGATGAGCTTTTCCTTGAACTTCTCCAGGAGCGGAGCATGTATTGCCTGGCTCTCGTTGGCATTCCATCGTTCGAGTGTTCCCAGATTGGCAACAGTAAACTCCATCGCGAATGAAAAGCCCTCGTCCTCCTCCTTCCCGAATACGCGGGCAAGGCGGGGTGATGTGAGCAGTCCGCTTTTTGTGGCCATGGGGATGTACTGTTGCAGCATATATTCGATAAACTCCTCATGGATACCCTCATCCACATGAAAGGTGGTGTTGAAAACAATCATAACGGACAATTTTAATTATTTCTCTCTTGTTTTTATTGCAAATATAAACAAAATCTCTATCTTTGCACCACCAAAATTCACGGGGGATTAGCTCAGCTGGCTAGAGCGTTTGACTGGCAGTCAAAAGGTCATCGGTTCGACTCCGATATTCTCCACTTTTAAGATCGATAATCAAAACATTCATATGTTGGTTATCGATCTTTTTTTTGTGATACCTGTAACAATTTCGCGATTTCCGGATCAAAGGTGAAATTTTAAAAACAAACAATCATGAGAAAGTCAGTCGTTTTATTCACCCTGGTATGCATCTTTATCGTTCAACTTGCTTCAGCGCAGCAGGCCATCACCGTACAAAAAAGCGGAGCCGGTGCTCCCATTATTTTTTTACCCGGATTCACCACCCCAGGCTCTGTGTGGGATGAGACCATACGCCATCTCGATGGCACCTACGAGAGTCACACCGTCTCCTACGCCGGCTTCAACGGTCTTGCTCCCATCGACTTCCCCTGGTATGATGCGGTAAAGCAAGCGCTGATCGCTTACATTCAACAGGAACAACTCACCCAGGTCACCCTTATCGGGCACAGCATGGGCGGTAACCTGGCAGTAGAGGTGGCATCCGCGTTACCCGACCGGGTTTCCGGCCTCATTTTACTGGAGTCGCTTCCCTGTATGCGGGAACTGATGATGCCCGGTGTGCCCGCTTCCAGTCTGCAGTATGAAAGTCCCTATAACAATCAGCTTCTCGCCATGTCGGACGATGATTTCAAAAACATGGCAGCCATGATGTCACAGAACATGGCCAACGATGCCTCGAAAGTGGAGCTGATCACCAGTTGGATGGTGGCTGCCGACCGGAAGACCTATGTATATGGCTATACCGATTTGCTGAAGCTCGATCTGCGTGATCAGCTAAGCCACATCAATGTACCGACTCTGGTCATCGGCTCCTCCTTTCCCGACAAAAATGCTGTAGCCTCCAACCTGGAGAAGCAGTACATCAATCTGAAGCAGAAGGAGATCCTCATCGCCGATGACAGCAAGCATTTTATCCTGTTCGATCAGCCCGAATGGATGTACACCCAGATCAACCAATACCTGCAGCACAATGTCCGGTAACAAAGAGTTGTTCGAAATTTTGTATCGCGATTATCATGCCCTGGTGTTGCAACTCTGCAAGGGTTTCATGAAAGGAGAAGAACACCAGGCGCGCGATCTGTCGCAGGAAGTGTTCATCAACATCTGGAGATCGTTGGGCAGTTATCGTCACGAAGCCGGTTACAAGACTTGGATATACCGCATCACCGTCAACACCTGCCTGAAGTACATCAGGGATAAAAAAATAAAACAGGCGGTGCCCCTCAACGAAGAACTGTTCGTCATCCCGGCAGATGAGTCCCTTCCTGCAACAGGAAAACCCTACGAGATGCTATACCGGGCAATCGGTGCACTGAAAGAGGTAGACCGACTGATCATCATGATGGTGCTCGACGAGGTATCCTACGGCGAGATATCCAGCATCATGGGGATGAGCGAAGGAACCCTGAGAGTAAGAATCAGCAGAATAAAAAAGAATCTCAAACAATTAATTGAAAATGAATAACAACATAGATCACCTAAAAACCTTGTGGCAGGAGTCCAAAAGCAATGACTTCAGTGAACCTGCCAATATCGGGCAAATCATCACCCTTGCAAGAGAAAAAATGAAACGAACCGTGCGCATGCAACTTGGCACCATCGTTATTCTGACTCTGACCCTTGCCATTCTCTGTGTCTACTTCCTCTATGGGGTGCCATTGAATGTAACAATAAGCCGCATCGGTGCCATCCTGATGACCGGTGGTGTGGCCCTGAGGATCCTCATTGAAATATACAGCATTGTTCTTGCGCGGAAGGTTCACCCGGCGGAGACAGCATACAACAGCAACCATGCTGCCTGGGTCTACCACCGCTTCAGGAGGGTAATAAACGGCCCCGTCACCATCGCCATCCTCATCCTCTACTCGATTGGCTTCTATATGCTCACGCCCGCATTTGCATTGATATTCAGCACCCCCATGCTGATACTGATTGATGTCTCCTACATTTTTATCGCCCTGCTGTTTATTGGTTTTATTCGAAGAACCATCCGCAAGGAAACACAGATACTCGATCAGATTCTGCAGATTCAGGAAGAGCTGAACGAAAATGTGGCGAAGTGATATAAAAACCTGAACATTGAAAAAAATATCAAAGACAACTTTTTCAGCCATAAAATAAACCAACAAAAAAGTTTCTACATTTAGAAACATTTTATATCTTTGCAACGTTAACAAGATAGCATGGAATGAGATATTTTGAGACAAAGTTTTTAGAACAAGCTGAAAAGTTCATTTCAAAGCTAGATCAAAAGATAAGAAAAAAAGTCTTTTACAATATTGATCTCGCTGAACTTACCAATGACCAAAAACTTTTTAAGAAACTACAAAATGATATTTGGGAATTTCGCACAAACTCTGCAGGACTTCAAATAAGACTGCTTGCATTTTGGGACAAAACAGATAATAAAGAAACATTGGTAATAGCAACACATGGTTTCCTTAAGAAAGTTGACAAAGTTCCTGCAAACGAAATTGATCGAGCGGTGAAATTGAGAGATAAATACTTTAAAAACAAACAATAAAAAATCATATGACAACTGATAAATCAAAAATATACACGCTTGCCGAGATGAAAGATAAATATATCGGTAAAGTCGGTACGCAAGAACGTGAAGAATACGAATATGAACTTCGTATGGATGTTTTAGGAAAAATGATTAAAACCGCAAGGCAGGAGAGGAACTTAACTCAAGAAGAACTTGGCCGACTTGTTGGCGTGCAAAAGGCTCAAATTTCAAAACTTGAAAACAGTGCCAATAGTGCGACAATAGACACAGTAATCAGAGTGTTCAGAGCATTAAAAGCAGAAATCAATTTCAATGTAAAACTTGAAGACAACTTTGTTAAACTCGCTTGAACGATCGATTTTTCACTTTATATTGATACCATCCTCTTTGTCGATTAAATCTTTGTCGATTTATCATACCCTTTCAAATAGAACACAAATCAGTATACACAATTGAATCAGGTAAACATGAAACATTTTCTTAAACTACTCTTGGGAGTACTACTTTCTATCAACACAATGCAGGCACAAGACATTGCAGGACAGCCCGCTTCCCTTCACACACTTTCCGAGAATATTGTTTCGGAAATCAAAACGATCACCCTCTCTGACGGAGAGGAAACAACCGGCCGGATCTGTCTCCCTAAAAATGAATCCATTCACACCATTGTAGTCGCCGTGCATGGCACGGGTCCTTTCACCTATATCACACAAAGGCAAGGATTTAATTATTACGATGTGCTGGCCGACGGATTTTGTGAAAAAGGCGTGGGTTTCTTTACCTACAACCGCCGTGGTGTTGATCTGGGCGATTCAGCACCCTGGTTCGACAAGGTGGACAGCATAAAATACGCCAAATACTTACCCTGTAATGAAGCCGAAGACATAGAAACCATGGTCACTTTTTTGAAAAACGACCCACGTTTCAAAGATTGCAGGATTATTCTCTATGGAATAAGCGAAGGAACCATCATTGCTTCCATGGTGGCCGATAGAAACAAAGTGAAGGTCGACGCCTTATTTTTACACGGATATGCGCACGAGAATATGTACGACATCATTACATGGCAGAATACCGGTGAAGGAGTCATGATCATGGCCAATTCCATATTCGATAAAAACGAAGACAAGGCAATCGATGAACAGGAGTATGCATCGGAAGAACCAACCATTGCTGCATACCGAAACTATCTGTTCAAAAATACGCCTTTCGATTCGCTCGATGTGGTCAAAGACAAGCTCGTCGATATACAGGATATGAGAAAGATGCGTGGACCCTTTCAGAATCAGATGATGAATAAAATTACTGAAAATGAAGGCAGTTGGATATGGAACAACTATTTTCGTGTCTCCATTGATTGGTTCAAGAAACATTTTGCCCTCGAGCCGAACAAGACCCGCCTTCTTCGCGTGGACACCCCGATATACCTGTTTCACGGCAAAGATGATGCAAACGTACCCGCTGAAAGCGTTTACGACCTCGAGAACCGGTTTAAAACCTGTGGCAAGACAAATCTAAAAACTTTCCTCTTCGATCATCATAACCACGATCTGAATTTTCAGGATTGGTTTACCACAAAAGTATATTCCGAAGGAATGCAAAAAATATTTGATACAGCTGCTGAAATATAAGCAATAATAAAAATGAGTAGTTTTAGAAGTAAGATGTTCAATTTCCTGATGAGAAATAGACATCTGTTTCGAGGCAGATTGAAGAAAGAAGTATTCGATGAAAACACTTCTATCCTTGCATTTCGGGAAACCTGTGAGAAAGGAGCAAACAAATATGCCAGGCTTCCCCACGATATTACAGTTCGTGAGCAACTCATTGAAGGGATAAAGTCAGAATGGTTGATACCCAAAGATTCTGACAGCAGCAAAGTTATTTTGTATGTACATGGCGGTGGGTATGTATCCGGTTCATGCAACGATCACCGGGGGTTTGTTTCAAAACTGGCTCAGAATACAGGCGTTCAACATCTCGTGTATGAATACAGGCTTGCCCCGGAGCATCCCTTTCCCGCAGCCTTGGATGATTCCGTAAAAGTATATCAATGGTTGCTATCTACCGGATTCAAACCGGAAAATATACTCATTGCAGGAGAATCGGCTGGCGGAGGATTGTGTCTGGCCACGCTACTGGCGTTAAAAGAACAAAGCATTCCCCTGCCCGTTGCCGGTGTGGCCATTTCTCCCTGGACCGATTTAACCTGTTCAGGCGAATCGTATCGGACGAAAAACAAATTATCCCTCGCTCCCTTATACTCATGGACTGTTTTTAGCAAACACTACGTGGGAGATCATCGAGCCGATCATCCACTTATCTCGCCACTGTTTGGAGACCTAAAAGGCCTACCACCTCTTTTCATCAATTCAGCAGAAGATGATGAGTTGTTTGACGATGGAGAAAAATTTGCGATAAAAGCCAGGGAGGCGGGAGTTGATATCCAATTCAGAGCAGGTAAAGGAATGGCACATTGTTATCCCTTGTTGGCTCCGATGTTCCGGGAAGCAACAGAAGCAATGAATGAGATCGTCTATTTTATCAAAATGAGATTACACGAATAGGTCTCTGAAGAATTCATTTCTTCAGGAATTCGGTCTTCAGAAAAATGGTTTGTCCATCTACCTTTGCCTGAACGTGCGTGGGATCTTCATCGGAAAGGCGGATGCCTCTTGCCCGGGTACCGCGTTTTACCACCATCGAGGAACCTTTCACTTTCAGGTCTTTGATCACGGTTACGTCGTCGCCATCGAAAAGTTCATTGCCATTGCTATCGAGAACCTTTTCTGCATGGGCAGCAGCATCCATATCTTCTTGTGTCCATTCGTGAAAACATTCAGTACAATGGAAAAGTGATCCATCGAAATAGGTGACAGTACCCTGACATTTTATGCAGTGTGGAGTTTGTGACATGTTCATTTATTTTTGTTGATGCTGCAAAGATAACCCCACAAACCCGGTTTTCAAAATTACCGTCGCCTATGCCCCGAAATGGGGAATGCTGAACCATCGGAAAAGTCGACTGATTCTTACCTGATCTCGATGCCCTGCTTTTTACACAGTTCCAGCGCCATCTCGCGAAGGCGGAACTTTTGAATCTTGCCGCTGCCCGTCAGCG
>CAZRRC010000015.1:0-9501 GCA_964602395.1 uncultured Proteiniphilum sp.
CTCCTTTCTGATATACCCCTTCACATATTTAGGATTGAATCAGTGCGTAGAGCATTTGTATTTCTTCAGCCCAGCGTGTTTCGTCGGGTGTTTCCAGGATCAATGGCATATTATCGAAACGAGGATCGTTCACGATAAAGGAGAAAAGATCGAGGTTCATCACCCCCAGGCCGATGCTGTCGTGCCGATCCACTCGCGTGGAGAGCTCTTTCTTGGAGTCGTTGATATGCATACCGCGCAGGTAGTGAAAACCGACAATCTCATCGAAGCGGCGAAAGGTCTCCTCATAGGCCTCACGGGTCCTGATCTCGTAACCGGCAGCCAGCGTGTGCGCTGTATCGAGGCATACGCCCACCCGGCTCTTGTCGTCCACCTTATCGATGATATGCGCCAGCTGCTCGAAAGTATGTCCCAGGTTGGTACCCTGACCGGCAGTATTTTCCAGCACTGCGGTCACCCCGTTGGTACGGTCGAGTGCCATGTTGATCGATTCGGCAATGCGATCGAGACAGTCATCCACCGAAATCTGGTTGAGGTGACTGCCAGGATGGAAATTAAGCCTATTAATGCCCAGTTGTTCGCAACGGCTCATCTCATCGATGAAGGCTTGTCTCGATTTTTTTACCTCCTCCTCACCCGGGTTGCCCAGGTTAATAAGGTAGCTGCTGTGTGGCAGAATCTGATCGGGTAAAAAGGCAAACTCTTCACAACGGGCTTTAAACAGGTCGATATTCTGCGCTGTATAGGCCGCGGCAAACCACTGCCGTTGATTTTTGGTAAAGAAAGCAAAAGCCTTTGCACCGATGGCATGCGCGTTGAGGGGGGCATTTTCTACACCTCCCGAAGCACTGATATGGGCTCCAATATACTTCATAAAATTATTTTATTTTAGGGAATGTCATCAGGAACAACAACCCTCCTTCGGGTCGGTTTTTGGCAGTGATGCTACCTTTGTGAAACAGCACAGCATTCTTCACAATGGAGAGTCCCAATCCCGATCCGCCATTGATGCGTGTCCGCCCTTCGTTTACACGGTAAAAGCGCTCGAAGATGCGCACCAGATGTTTCTCCTCCACCCCTTCACCGGAATCAAAAAATTCAAAGAAGTAGTTCTCGTTGTTCTCGTTGTAACAACGCACAACGATGTCAATTTGTTTTCCTGCATAGGAGATGGCATTCTCGCAGAGGTTACGGAAGATGGAATAAAGGAGAGTGCGGCTACCATAGATGACCACATTTTCGTCTACATCGACCTCCAGGTTATCTTGTTTATCATTTAGTTCATTGGTAAGGTCGGCCTTCAACCCAAACAGCAACTCCTTCATATTCACCATTTCCAGTTCAAATCGGTCGGCAGCCTCTTCTATCTTTGTCAGCATGCTGATATCTTGAATCAGCTCCGAGAGGCGGATAGTCTGGGTATATGCCCTCTCGAGAAACCCCTCTATGCGTGCATCCGATTCGTTGTGATACAGGCTCCGGATCGTCTCCAGATAACCACGGATGCTGGTTACCGGCGTACGCAACTCGTGGGCGATGTTGTTGGTCATCTCCTGCTTGAGCAGACGAGTTTTCTCTACTTTGGTGATGTCGCTGATATAAAGTTCAAAACTGCGGTCGTCGAACAAAATGACCCGCACAAGAAACTGTTTTCCGCTTCGTTCGATCCGCGTTGAGAACATGTTTTCCTTTTTAGGATACGCATCCAGAAAACGCACAATATCCACAAAATTGGGGTCGTTAAAAAGATGCTCGGTCTCCAGGGTAGGTTTATCGATGATTACATTCAGAAATTGCAGGAAATGAGCATTGGCATATATCTGGTGGCGCTCATGTGAAAAAATGGCGATTCCTTCTTCCGAGAGCTGAAAGTGCTGTAACAGTTTCTCCCTTTCGGCAGCAAGCTCACGACGGTTTTTCTGGAGCATGCTGTAATTCTCCACAATATCGGCGCTTACTTCTCCCACCTCATCGTCGGCAAACTCGAAGGAAGCCGGTATTGGCAGTCCATTTTTTACGCTCAGGGAGAACGCGCGCAGTTCTTTCATCGATTTAGAAAACCTGTTGGAGAAATAAAACATCATCAGCACGCAAACGACAAAGAAAAGAAGGATGAAATAGGCAAAGGAGTTGCCGGCATTGATGAACGACTGCAACTCCACGTCGTAAGGTACTGCCACCCGAATAAAATAACCATCCTGATAGTTTTTTGCATAGTAAAGATATGCGACCTGGTTGGTGTGGGAAAGGCGTATATGGGTGCCTGTACCAAAACCAATGCTCTTTTGTACTTCGGGTCGCTGCAAATGGTTCTCCATCTTATTGGCATCGGCCCGGTTATCGTATAGCACACGACCTTGCCAGTCGAGAATGGTCACCCGCAAATCGGGACGCAAATACTGCACCAACTCACTCACCAGGGCACTATCTTCTACGACAGGAATTTTATTGAGTGCCAGGTAACGATGAATCATATCGGCGTTGTTATCCAGCGATCGCTCCAAGCTCTCGGTACGTTCTTTCTTTATCTGCTGTTGCTCAAAAAGGATGATGCCCGCCGTGAATGCCGCGATGATGAGCGAGAAGATAATCAGTATGCGCACTTTAAAAGTAATTCTTCGCTTCATATTTCTTTTTTTGTATCGATGTGCATGTAATAACCAAAACCCGACCGATTGACAATGAGGTGACCATAATCGCCCAGTTTTTTTCGCAGGCGCGTAATATGTACATCCACAGTCCTGTCCAGCACAAATTCATTGTCACCCCACACGCTGTTGAGAATTTCGGCGCGCGTGAGCACGTTGGGAGAGGCCTGTGCCAGTAGGGAGAGGATCTCAAACTCTTTCCTGGTAAGCGATATCTCACGATCGTCGATTTTGACTCTTTGGGTGGAAAGATCCACTGAAAGCCCTCCGAACAACAATTTCGTACTGGCGGCCATACCGAGAAGTGAGGTACGCTTTAACAGCGCTTTTACGCGTGCCAGCAGCTCCTTCACCGAGAACGGTTTGGAGATATAGTCGTCACCTCCCATGGAGAAGCCAGTAAGTAGATCGCTCTCTCTATTTTTGGCTGTAAGGAAAATAATGGGCACTTGGTTCTCCGCCTTCCGCAGCTTTTCGGCCGTTTTGAAGCCAGAGATACCGCTCATCATCACATCGAGGATAATGAGCTGATGCTGATCGGTGATTATAGCCAGTGCTTCTTCTCCCGACGTAGCCACATCCACGATAAAGCCTTCGTTTTCGAGATTAAACTGAAGGATATCGCAGATATCTTTCTCATCGTCCACAACCAAAATTCGCTCTTCCATAACGTGCAAAAATAGATGTGTTGAACTTCTGTTTAAGGATTTTCCTTCTTAGGGTTTGGTTTCTTGACATGGCGTATGTCTCTGCCCTCAATCAGGTAGACTGCCGATTCGGCAATATCTACCGCTTTGTCTCCTATCCTTTCAAGATAGTAAGATATACTGTTGATATTCATAATGTTGATAAGCGATTGAGAACTATGTGTTCCATTGGCAAATCCTTCGGCCAGCTTGCGCTCAATTTTCCTGTCCAGCTTATCCACCTTATCGTCCATGTGAATGGTTTCATAGGCCATCTCGTTGCTGCCTCCCGCAAAGGAAAAAACAGCGTTTTTGATCATCTTGTCGGTTTGCACAAACATCTTGTCGAGCAGCTTTTTGTAGTTCTCGAACCCCTCCATGGTGAAATCGATTTCCTGTAACAAGTGGGTAATATTCTCGATAAGATCCCCCACCCTTTCCATGGAGATGGTCATGTCGTGATAGGCCATCAACCGGCGCAGATCTGATGCACGGGGTGTGAAAAGCATGATCGCGTTGATGACTTTTTCCTTAATTGTGATATCCAGCGAATTGATAATCTTCTCATTACGTTTTAGTTCGAGCAGCAACGCTTCATCGGGATTCTGATGTAACAACGATGAAGCCAGCGAAATCTGGGTCAGTACAATTTCCGAAACCAGTTGAAAGTCGCTGTGCAACTGATCCAGATATTTATCTTTGATCCCCAAAGCAGGGGTTGGCTCTCTTTTTTCGTTCAGTGTGTCCATTATAAGATCGATTAAATTAATATATTCATCCAAATACGCCCGTTAAATATTCCTCTGTTCGTTTGTGTCTCGGCTTGGTGAACATTTGGGTGGTGTTGCCGTGTTCCACCAGTTCACCCAGGTACATGAACATGGAGTTGTCGGAAATACGGGCTGCCTGCGACATGTTGTGGGTGACGATGATGATGGTAAACTGTTGTTTTAATTCCAACAACAGCTCCTCGATTTTGTTCGTCGAGATGGGATCGAGTGCCGAGGTGGGTTCATCCATCAGCAACACCTCCGGTTTCAGGGCCAGTGTGCGGGCAATACAGAGGCGCTGTTGTTGTCCACCCGAAAGGAACGACCCACGCTTGTTCATTACATCTTTCACCTCCTCCCACAACGACACGCTCTTGAGACTTTGTTCAACAATCTCCTCCTTCTCTCTGCGGCTCAGGCGAATACCATTGAGTGAATAGCCAGCCAGTACATTGTCGTAGATACTCATGGTGGGAAAAGGATTGGGTTGCTGAAACACCATTCCTGCCATACGACGCACTACCATGGGCTCCATCTCCAACACGTTCCTGCCTTTGAGGATGATCTCCCCGGAGGTGTTGATGTGCGCATACAGATCATGCATACGGTTAATGGCACGTAGAAGGGTGCTCTTGCCACACCCCGAAGGCCCCATGATGGCGGTAATGGTATTGGGAAATATATCGGTGCTGACCTTCTTCACCGCATATTTTCCGGGTGAGTAGGAGACCGATACATCTTTCAGTTGCAGCACTGCATTATTTTCATTTGTGGCGTTTATACTTTCCATTTGCGAGCGACAATTTTGGCTATCCAGTTTAAAAGGAAGATGACAATTAGTAACAACAACGAGGAGGACCAGATTAGATCCACCAAATTGGGATCATTATAAAAATCCCAGATCAGCAACGGGATGGCGCTGGTGGGTTCCATCACTTTCCAGTTTACCACCGAAGCGCCCAGAGCTGTGAGCATCAGGGGAGCGGTCTCACCCATCACCCTCGATATAGCAAGGAGAATGCCGGTGAAGATCCCGCCAAACCCCGAAGGTAGCAATATTTTAAATACCACGTTGGTATAGGATGCTCCCAGTGCCAATCCCGCCTCCTTGTAGGCAGTCGGGAGCATCTTCATGGTCTCCTCGGTGGAACGCACAATCATGGGTAACATCATGATAGAAAGCGCTACGCTACCGGCGAGTGCAGAGTATCCTCCCAGTGGCTTCACCACCCAGGCATAAGCAATAATTCCGATCACGATGGAGGGCATACCCTGAAGCAGGTCGGTGAGGTAGCTAACTACGCGGGCAAACTTTTTCCCCCGGTTATCCGACAGGTATATGCCAATGAACAGACCCAGCGGGATGGAGAACAGGATGGCCAGGCCGACGATAAGCAAGGAGCCGGTGATTCCGTTGAGGATACCACCCGGTATAGGGTCTCCGTTTACGGTGGCCATCAGGGCATCCATCGACGAAGGAGTGACCTCGGTGAAGAGACGTAAGTTAAAGTTCTTGTACCCTTTGGAAATGACATCCCAGATGATAAAGAAAAGGGGCACCATGGCAAAGGAGGAAAAAAGGCAGACAAGGAAAAACATGGTTTTGTCCTTTGCCTTTCTCGACTTGAATGATATGGGGGTGACCTGGTTCATGCGTGCGATAATTTTTTCATGACAAGCTTGGCTATCAGGTTGATGAGAGCAGTAATAATGAACAACAGCAATCCAATGGCAATCAATGCACTGAGTTTCAAACCGTCGGCCTCTCCAAACTGATTGGCGATGACACTCGCCATGGTGTTGCCCGTGTCGCGCAACCCTCCGGGAATACGGTTGGTATTGCCTATCAGCATGGTGACCGCCATGGTCTCGCCCAAGGCCCTCCCCAGTGCCAGAATGTAGGAGGCAACAATGCCAGAGGCTGCTGTAGGCAGGCTGATATGCTGCACCACTTCCAGTCGGGTTGCTCCAAGGCTATAGGCCCCTTCCTTGAGGTTGTTTGGTATCATCGACAAAAATTCACCACTCAGAGAGGAAGCATAGGGGATGATCATGATGGCCAGAACCAATGATGAAAGGGAGACGCCGAACCCTTGCGCACTCACACCCAGATCAATAAGTAGTGGTCGCACCGTATAAAAACCCCACAGACCATATACAATAGAGGGAATGCCGGCAAGCAGGTCGACCACTGACCGCACCACGCCCGCTATTTTCTTGCCTTTAAAATACTCACCGTTAAACAACGCCACGGCAAGTGAAAAGGGAACACAAAGTAACAGGGAAAAGAAAGCTGTATAAAGCGTTCCCATGATAAACGAGAGTGCTCCATACTCTTCGGTGGCAGAGCGGGGATCCCACTCCGCATTGGTTACGAAACCCCAAAAGCCATACTCTTGAAATGTCTCCCCGGAACGGCTTACCAGGGCGTAGACGATCGCTGCTGACAACAGCAGGATGAACAATGCCGCAGCAAACAGAAGAGATTTGAAAATTTTATCCTTCATATCGTGTTAATCATTCATGAGGCCTCAACTACACCGACAACTGAGACCTGGGGAGCAAGGGCCGTTCCGCCGTAATGCATATCCCTGATCAGCCTGCGGTTTTTCTCCAGGGCCTGAACCGGCAGTGGTGCATAATTGATTTGTGCCGCTACCTTTTGACCCTCCGGACTAATTATATATTCTAACAAGCTGACAAGCTCCGTTGCTTCTTCTTTACTGCGGTTATTGTATTGTTGATCCCGATAGACCAGTATCCAGGTAAAGAGGCTCATGGGATAGGCATTGGGATCGTCGGAATTGGTAATGGTCGCCCGCATATCATCCGGCAACACCGTGTTGGCTGCTGCCGTGATGGTCTCGAGTGTGGCATCGACATATCGTCCGGCACGGTTTTTTAATTTGGCCGTCGGCAATTTCAATGTCAGTGCATACTCGGAACCAATATAGCCAATGGAGCCCTCAGTCTGTTGCACAATACCAGCCACACCGGGATTTCCCTTGGCTGCAATACCGGCTTCCCATTTCAGCGCTTTTCCTTTGCCCATGGTTTTGCTCCACCCGGGACTAACCACACAAAGATACTCAGAAAAATTGTAGGTTGTACCGCTTCCATCGGAACGATAAACCGGTGTAATCTCCAGATCGGGAAGCATCACGGTTGGATTCTCTGCAACCAGGCGGGGGTCATTCCATTTCTTTATGGTACCGAGATAGATATCGGCAATCAGTGAACCTGTCAACCGGAGACTATCGACCCCATCCAGCCTATAAGCCATTACCACGCCTCCCATACAAGTGGCGATATGAAGCACCTCTGCATTCATCGACTCCATCTCCTTTTCATTGAGAAAGGCATCGCTCGCACCAAAGTCTACCGACCGGTCACGCAAGCTGCGTATGCCACCACCGCTACCGATGGAACCATAATTCACCGTGATGTGGTCGTGCTGACGCATATAATCACGGAATACAATGTTGTAATAAGGATAGGGGAAGGTGGCGCCTGCTCCTGAAATGGACATCGCGGCGTAGTGACCTTCGGAGTCGGAGGAGATATTGTTACACGATAACAGAAACAGTGCCAGGAACATGCATAGTGAAAAATGTCGCATCTATTTTAACCTAATGTCCTTTTTTGGATTCTGTCCACAAAAATACGACACGCATGTTACATTTCGGTGACGAAAATGTTACATGTTTGTTAAGTTTTCCGCGGGGTTGGTTTACTTGATAAGCTTCACAACTTTTGCACGGAAATCTACTTTTTGGTCCGGATCCCACTCCCACATTTCGTCGGTGAGCATCTTTACCACCTTGTCGATCTTCTCCTCCTGCGTCATGCCGGCCAGGTCATCGGAATGAACAAGCAGGGTAAGCTGTTCATTTGACTGCTCAGGGTACTTCACCTTCAGGTCATATTGTGTTTCAGCGGCCCCCCCAATGCGCAACCCCAGCAGGGTACGATGGTTTTTGTCCTCATTCCACGTCCAGCGAACAAGCAATGCCTTGGCCATGCTGTTGCGTTTGGAGTTGCTTTCCAGGATATCCTTCATCATATTTTTATCCATACGCTATATGAGTTAAGAAACCTCTTACCATGTAAAGTAAGTGGCTTATAGATGATCTGTTATATTATAACAAAAGGAAAAAAAACATGTTCAACTTCCCTGATTATTTTTCCTGATCAAGGTGAATAATTCTTTTGCTTGATTAAGTTGAAGAAAATAGCTAATTTTGCGGTTAAGAAGCGGTTGCTTCTCTGTGTAGCTTAGGAAACCACATTAAAAACAAAGAATCATGCATACATATGAAGCGCAGGATGCGCTTGTACTCTTCTCCGGAGGCCAGGACTCCACCACCTGCCTCTATTGGGCGAAACAACATTTCCGCCGTACCCATGCACTCTGCTTCTCATACGGGCAGCGTCACACGCAGGAGGTGGAGAATGCGCGTCGACTGGCGGCCATGGCCGATGTGCCCTTTCGGGTACTCGACACAACTATTATCTCACAGTTGGCGCCCAACTCTCTCACTGACAGCTCCATGATGATGGACCGCGAAAAGCCGGCCGACACTTACCCCAACACATTTGTACCGGGGCGAAATCTGCTTTTTCTTACCTTCGCCGCCACCCTCGCCTATGCGCAGGATATACGACACTTGGTGACGGGTGTGTCGGAGGCAGACTACAGTGGTTACCCCGATTGCCGCGATACCTTCATCCATTCAGCCAACACCACCCTCAACCTGGCCATGGACAAACAGTTTGTGATTCATACGCCGCTCATGTGGCGCAACAAAAAAGAAGTGTGGCAACTTGCCGACGAACTAGGTGTGTTCGATATCGTGCGCAATGAAACTCTTACCTGCTACAACGGCATCGCAGCCGATGGTTGCGGAGAATGCCCGGCCTGTCTTTTACGCCGCAAAGGGCTGGAGGAATATCTGGCTGAACGAAATGGATCATCAACTTCAACTACTAAAAATCCACAATGATGCAACAAGAAGGACTCAGCCACCTGGGTGGCAAGACCACATACAAACAGGATTATGCACCGGAGATGCTGGAAGCATTTGTGAACAAACATCAGGGGAACGACTATTGGGTAACATTTGACTGTCCGGAGTTCACCAGCCTCTGCCCCATCACCGGGCAACCCGACTTTGCCACCATCCGCATCGATTACATCCCCGACGTGAGAATGGTGGAGAGCAAGAGTCTCAAGCTCTACCTCTTCAGCTTTCGTAACCACGGCGCTTTTCACGAAGATTGCGTGAACATCATCATGAAAGATCTGGTGGCACTCATGGATCCCAAATACATTGAGGTGACCGGTATTTTTACACCACGCGGAGGTATCAGCATTTACCCTTATGCCAACCACGGGCG
>CAZRRC010000015.1:9601-38647 GCA_964602395.1 uncultured Proteiniphilum sp.
GTAACAGCTTCGGTTTTTTTCGGCTCGTAATACCGTACCCAGTCAATGAACAGGTCGGCCGGCAGCCCCACAGGATCTGTATCCTTGTTCAACCTGATGCCAATAAAAAGATCGAAATCGAGGTCGTTAAATGGAAACTGACCGGGGATATTGGTGAGGATGCGTGGGTATTTCTTGGTATGAATTCCATCCACGAAAAAAAGCAGGCTGTCAGCATACGTTTCCACTGCATAGGTGTGATATTGAAGAGGGTTTACACCCACCAGTGCACTGGAGGGAGGATTATCGGGCATCCCCTGTGTGGTGGTATATTCTGAGGTGACCGACTGGTAAACGAACTCATCCAGTCCGTAGCGTTCCATGAAATCTATGGATATATTTTCTTTTGTATTCAACGGCACCAGGGAAAGATAGGGAGTGGCCCCCTCCACGGTATTCACCCTTGCACGTATTTCAATGCGGTTGATGGTACCGGCTTTGAAAGCAGGACGATTGATACCGCCTGTAAGAAACGGCAAGGTATCGTTCGATACACTGTTTGCCATTGCACGCAACACCAGATTGCCTTCCTGAGAGACATAAAGCCCTTCGTTCTGACTCATATAGCGGTATACAGCGGATTTCTTGTTCCGGGGTGTCATTGACCAGTTCTCTGCGATCGATGATTTTTCGAAATCATCTTCCCAGACAAGATCCCAGCCCTGCCTTGCTTTTTCATCCACCTTTTCTTTCTGACCGGCACAGGCGGTCAGTCCCATAGTAACTGCTGATAGTGCCAGCCAGAATATAGTCTTCTTCATTGTTATTGTCTCTCTTTCCAATTTTTTGCTGCAAAAGTAACGATTATCCATCACATAAGGAAACTTTTTTTTACCTTTGCCCACTGCTTATAAGTTTCATAATAGTAGTAAACAAATCATTCATTGCAGTTATTATGCCGGAAATTTCCCAGCGTGGAGTGCAGATGCCCGCATCGCCGATACGCAAATTAGCTCCCCTCTCCGATGCAGCCAAAGCAGAGGGAGTAAAAGTATACCACCTGAATATCGGACAACCCGACCTTCCCTCACCGGTGACGGCACTCGATGCGATTCGAGCCATCGACCGCACGACGCTAGAATATAGTCCCAGCGACGGTTATCGCTATTATCGGGAAAATCTGACCCACTACTACAAAAAATATGACATCGACCTCACACCCGAACAAATCATTGTCACTGCTGGTGGTTCTGAGGCGGTACTCTATGCCTTTATGGCCTGCCTAAACCCGGGTGATGAGATCATCGTACCCGAGCCGGCCTATGCCAACTACATGGCTTTTGCCATATCTGCCGGGGCGATTATACGCACCATACCCTCAACCATGGAATCGGGATTTGCCCTTCCTCCCATGGATGAGTTTGAGAAGCTGATCAATGAACGTACCAAGGGGATCCTCATCTGCAACCCGAACAATCCCACGGGGTATGTATATACACCACAGGAGATGGAACAGATCAGGTGTCTGGTAAAAAAATACAACCTCTACCTCTTCTCCGACGAGGTATACCGCGAGTTCATATACAACGATACACCCTACGTGTCGGCCTGCCACCTGGAAGATATGGAAGAGAATGTGGTGCTGATTGATTCTGTGTCAAAGCGATACAGCGAGTGTGGCATCCGCATTGGGGCGCTAATCACCCGAAACCGCAAGGTGCACGACACGGTAATGAAGTTCTGCCAGGCACGACTGAGCCCTCCCCTCATCGGTCAGATCGCAGCAAACGCGTCGCTGGAGGTAAACGACAGCTACATGCAGCACAACTTCGATGAATACAAAGGACGCCGTGATTTCCTGATCGAGCGACTGAACCAAATCCCCGGGGTCTATTCACCCATGCCGCAGGGCGCATTCTACACGCTGGCCCGTCTCCCTATCGACGATGCCGATACTTTTTGTGCCTGGTGTCTCTCCCACTTCCGCTATGAGGGGCAGACCATCTTCATGGCTCCTGCAACCGGATTTTACGTCACGCCGGGTCTGGGCACCAACGAAGTGCGCATCGCCTATGTGCTCAACAAGGAAGAACTCGGCAAGGCGCTCACGGTGCTAGAGAAAGCGCTGGAGGCTTATCCAGGCAGAAGATAAGAGAAATGAATGCAGCACTGTTCATAGCAAAAAGGATCTACAGGGGAGATAAGAAGAACGACAAAAGGGTCTCATCACCTGCCATCCGGATTGCCATTGCCGGCATAGCGCTTGGGCTGGCCGTCATGATTGTGGCAGTTTGCATCATCGTGGGCTTCAAGAAGGAAGTGCGTGCCAAGGTGATTGGCTTCGGCTCCCACATTCAGATTACTGCTTTTGAGAGCAACGCTTCCTATGAGCAAACGCCCATAGCTGTTTCCGACACGCTGCTTACACAGTTGAAGGCCAACCCAGCCATCAGCCATGTCCAGGAATATATCACCAAGCCAGGTATCATCAAGACCGATGAGGACTTCATGGGAGTGGTGCTCAAAGGGGTATCGGAGGAGTACGACTGGCAGTTTTTTCGCAAGAACATGCTGGAGGGAAACGTGATCGAACCGGGCGACACCACCGAAGGCAACCAGGCGCTCATCTCCCGGGAGATAGCCAACAAGCTGCAGCTGAAACAGGGTGATGACTTCACCTGTTATTTTGTACAGGATCCGGTACGTGCCCGTCGCTTCGAGGTCATCGGCATCTATGAGACCAATTTTGAGAATTACGACAAACTCTATATTCTCACCGAAAAAGAGGTGCTTGCCCGTCTCAACGATTGGGATGCCGACATGGTGAGCGGCATTGAGGTGCTGGTGAAAGATTACGACAAGCTGGACGAGACCGCCCAGGAGCTCTTCTTTGATATGTCTTCTCACGAAGATCGTCTGGGCAATGCTTTTTATACCCGCTCCATCAAGGACATCAACCCGATGATCTTCAACTGGCTTGACCTCCTCGATATGAACGTGTGGGTGATCATCATCCTTATGCTAGTGATATCGGGCTTCACCATGATCTCCGGCCTGCTGATCATCATTCTCGAACGCACCAACATGATTGGTATCCTCAAGTCGATGGGTGCCCGTGATTTCAGCATACGCAAGGTTTTTCTCTATCTTTCGGCCTTCCTAATCGGGCAGGGCATGTTGTGGGGGAACCTGATCGCACTGTTGTTTTGTTTTATTCAGGATCGATGGCAGTTACTCAAACTAGATCCTGCCACCTACTACCTCTCTGCCGTACCGGTAGATATGAATCCACTCTACATCATCCTGTTGAATGTGGGTACCCTGATAGCCTCCCTGTTGATGATGATTGGCCCCTCCTATCTGGTTGCCCGGATCACCCCAGCCAAATCCATTCAGTTTGAATAACCCTCAGACCTGACTTTTTCTACAGGCTCTCACTCCCTACCCTCCCGTTCACTGTTTTTTTCTTCTGCTGCCCGCTATTCACGGACCTGAAGACGGCTTTTTACGGGTAAATGAATTATATTTGTCTGAAAGTAACTGAACGATGAAGATACTTCACACATCCGACTGGCATTTGGGCAAACGGCTCGAAGAATTCTCCCGCCTCGAGGAACAAAAGGCGGTCATGCAGGAGATATGCGAGATTGCCGAACGCGAACAGGTAGATGCCGTGATCGTTGCCGGCGACTTGTTCGACACCTTTAATCCGCCCACCGAGGCGATCGATCTGCTGTACAAAACCCTGAAAAGGCTCACGGCAAACGGAAGACGTCCGGTGATCGCCATTGCCGGAAATCATGATTCACCCGACCGCATTGAAGCGCCCGACCCGTTGGCGAGAGAGTGCGGGATCATCTTTGCCGGATATCCCCACAGCGTGATATCACCTTTCCTGCTCGACTCAGGCCTGCAAGTGATGAAAAGCGAAGAAGGCTTTCTGGAGCTGCACCTCCCGACGTGCGAGCAGCCGCTGCGGCTGCTGCTTACACCCTATGCCAATGAATACAGGCTAAAAACATTTTTGGGACAGGAGAATAGCGAGGAGGAGCTGCGGAGCCTACTCCAGGAGAGATGGCAACAACTGGCAGACAGATATTGTGATGATCAGGGAGTAAACATACTGGCGTCGCATCTCTTTATGGTGAAAAAGGGCGCCCCCCTTCCCGAAGAGCCCGAAGAGGAGAAACCCATCCTGCATGTTGGCGGCGCACAGGCAGTCTACTCCGAGAACATCCCTTCACAGATTCAATATACGGCATTGGGTCATCTGCACCGTATGCACCGGACAGATTCATCACCCTCTCCGGTCTATTATAGCGGGAGTCCTCTTTCCTATAGCTTTGCCGAAGCGAACCAGCAGAAATGGTTGTTGTTGGTGGAAGCTCTGCCGGGTCAAACAGCCACGGTGCGGGAAATTCCGCTTACACAGGGAAAGCGACTCCTCCGAAAAAAAGCATATGGTTTAGATGATGCCATCGCATGGCTTTCCGAAAATAAGGATGCCCTTGTGGAACTCACACTGGTCACCGACAGCTACCTGACAGCAACGGATCGGCGCCACCTCAATGCTATACACGAGGGGATCATCTCGGTGATTCCTGAAATCATCAACAGAGATGAACTAACAGGTCCACCTTCCCATATCGACCTGTCGCAAAGCATGGAAAGCCTTTTTCGGGATTATTTTCTGCATGAGAAGGGACAAGAACCCAATGAAGAGATCATGCAACTATTTCAGGAGATCCTGGCAGAGGAGGAAGAGAAATGATACCGATATCTCTCACCATACAGGGGCTCTACTCCTATCAGAAGAAGCAGACTATTGATTTCACCAAGCTCACCGCTGCAGGGCTCTTCGGCATCTTCGGTGGTGTAGGCAGCGGCAAATCATCCATCCTTGAAGCCATTACTTTTGCTATTTACGGAGAGACCGATCGACTCAACAAACGGGACAACCGCTACTACAACATGATGAACCTGAAATCGAACGAGTTGTTGGTCGATTTCATTTTTGAAGCGGGCACAGAAGGGAGTGCCTATCGTGCCATGGTGACTGGGAAACGCAACAGCAAGCGGTTCGATGAGGTGAAGACGCTCGATCGGTCGGCCTACAGGAGAATCGAAGGGGCATGGGTACCAATCGACAATGCAGTGCTGGAAGAAGCCACAGGGTTGAGTTACGACAACTTCAAGCGCACCATCATCATCCCACAGGGGCAGTTTCAGGAGTTTCTCCAGTTGGGGAACAAAGACCGCACCCAGATGATGAAGGAGCTCTTTAACCTGGGCAAATTTGAGTTCAGTGGCAAGGTGGGTTCTCTGGAGAAAAAAAACAACGAGAAGAGGCAAAATGTAACCGGGAAGTTACAACAGCTGGGTGAGATATCACCGGAACAGGCTGATCGCTTTCAGGAACAACTGACTCAGTTGGAGAAAGAAATCGGTGAGCTCGATCTGATTCTTGAGAAAAATCAACAGAATGAAGAGCAACTGCGTCGACTGCAGACAATCATCCTGCAGAGAGATCAGGCCGCAGAAAAATACAAAAAGCTGCAGTCGCAAGAAATCACATACAAAGCCCTGGAGGAGAAAGTAAAACGCTATGAGTTGTGCGTTCATCGCTTTACACATCTGTTTGATTCATTGAAGGAGAACAGGGAAAAGGAGCAGGAACGAAAAGTGATCCTTCAGACCGATACAGAAAAAGAGAAGTCGCTCGCTGCCGAAATTGTACGGCTGGAACACCTGATGGATACCCTGAAACCGGATTATGAAAAACGGGAAACGCTGAAGATCAAAGCAGACGACCTCAACTGCCTTTTACAAATAAAGGCGCTCGAAAAAAACATTTCTGAGGAAGCCGCAAGGGTGAAAACAGGTGAAGCTTATTTTGCCAAAACCACCCTGGAGGCAGAACAGCTAAAAGAGGAGAAGCAGGATCTCGAAAAGCGAGTGAAAGCTCTGCGAGACAAGATGCCCGATCTCTCCCTTCTCTCCACCATCCATGCCTGGCATATCGAGAAGCGACATCTCGATGAACAGCTGGCTGAAACAGGGTTGGGCATGGAGCGGATCATGAGCGAAGAGCGTGCTCTTGAAACAGAGCGTGCCGCATTATGGACCCATCCATTGTTAGCCATGCTGCCGGCCAATGCCGACTTTGCTGCTTGCAGGGAAGAGTTAAAAAAAACGGTCGTCACAATCCACACGAAGCAGCAGACGCTGCAGGAGCAGGAGACCCATTTGCGGGTAAAGGAAAAACTGAAAAGTTATGCCGAAGATCTGGAGGAAGGCAATCCCTGTCCCCTCTGTGGATCGTTGCACCACCCGGAGCGAATGTACCAGAGTGAAGACATCGATGGACAGCTGCAGCAGTTGGCCCATGAAAGAGTTCACTGGGAGAAAACCCTGAATCAGATAACAGAATTAGAAAAGAAAACGGATTTACTGGAGAAGAACTCACAGCAAATCGGGCGTGATAAAGTGGCGTGGCAGCAGAAAAAAGAGGAACAGCTGCAAAAAATGGCTTCCCATCAGCGGCGGTTTGAATGGGAAAAATATGCCGACAGGGAGGAGCTCGACCAAGCATTTGCCGTAGCCAAAGAGATTGAGACGCAAACGAAGATACTGGATCATGCAGTGATTGAAGCGACTGCAAAATTGGAGAAGCTTGCGAAGCTCAGCGATGCAGCCCGGGATAAACTAGTCCTGTTAGGAAATGCGCTCACCGATCACCAGGCCGCGCGGAGGACATTGCTGCAACAGTTAAAAGTGATTCGAAATGAGCAATATGAGGGCTTTTCCGCTGATCAAATAGAAGCAGAAAAAGAGCAGATATTGGGAACCTATGCTCGCATTGAACAGGAGTACAATCAAGGCAACGAAAAGTTGCTGGCCTTCAAAAGTGAAAAGGAGCGGATTCAGACGAGACTGGAAACCAACCGCAATGAATGGCAGAGGGAGCAACTGGCAATTGAGAATCTGGAAAAGAGGTTGACGGATGAGCTAAACAATTCTGATTTTCAATCGCTGGAGGAGGTGAGGCTGGTACTGTCTGAAAAGATGCAGGTAGACGCCGAAAAAGAGCGGATCAAATTATTTAACGAGGAGCTCTTGAGAAGCAAGACTGCATGGGAACAATTCCGGACCGAGGCAGGAGATCGGGTATATGATGCGGAGGCGCATCAAAAGTTGATTACTGAGATCCGGTTGACCAGGGATCAGAAGGATCAGAAAACCGACGAGCGGGGTAAGATTTCCGCCCGACTCGAGGAGCTTCAAAAAAAGCTGGAGAACCAGGTAGTCCTGCAAAAAGAACGGGAACAACTGGAAATTAGAGCCGAGAACATCCGGATCATGAAATCACTTTTTATGGCCAGCGGGTTTGTGAATTACATCTCCTCGGTGTACCTGCAGAACCTTTGTCATGCAGCCAACAACCGTTTTTTTCAGCTCACCCGGCAACGGCTGAGCCTCGAGATCACTCCGGATAACAGTTTTCAGGTGCGCGACTTCATGAATGGTGGCAAGGTGAGGAGCGTGAAAACCCTTTCGGGGGGACAAACCTTTCAGGCCTCCTTGTCGCTGGCACTGGCCCTGGCCGACAATATTCAGCAGGTCACCCGGTCAAAGCAAAACTTTTTCTTCCTCGATGAAGGTTTCGGCACGCTCGACAAGGAGTCGCTCGACATCGTCTTCGACACGCTCAAATCGCTCCGGAAGGAGAATCGGATCGTCGGACTGATCTCCCATGTGGAGGAGATGCAGCAGGAGATCGAGGTGCACCTGCGCATTGAGAACAACGAAGAAAAAGGAAGCATCATTCACCGTAGCTGGGAAAAATAGATAAACTGATAAATATGATAAGCATAAATTGGATTATTTTGATTGTGGGCGGCCTGTTTGAGGCACTCTTCGCGTTGAGCCTGGGAAAAATGCAGCACACTTCGGGCAGGGAGATGTGGCTCTGGCTGTGTATATTTTTCATATCTGTGAGTCTGAGTATGTTTCTGCTCTTTAAATCGATGGGTGGTGCTCATCCCATTCCTACCGGTACAGCTTATGCAGTTTGGGCAGGCATTGGTGCAGTGGGGACCGTAATTTTGGGTATTCTTATCTTTAAAGAGCCGGTCACTTTTTGGAGAATGTTTTTTCTGGGCACCCTTATTTTTTCGATTGTGGGGTTGCAACTGACCTCCACCCACTCGTAACTTTCAGGCAAGAACCTTTTTTGTAGAGAAACAGAAATATTTTTCGCTATAATTGCTCTTTTTTGTCAAAAATATATCTTCTTTGTAGACCACAAACAACATATAATCAGAACAATAAAAATCAAACAGGGGATTTGTTGATAACCTGTTAATATGTTGTTTATAATAACTACCCAAAATACTTGCATATATTTTTTGATAGTTGTTATATTTGCGAACAACAACAATGAAGCGCATCTTTACGAACAGCGTAAAAAAATATAGGAGTTCTTTGACATTTTGCAACCGACCGGAAGATTTACATTCACGTAATGAGCAAACTCAGTTTGTTCATTCCAATGTTTTTGAAGAGGAAGGCTTCGCGCCTTTCATCAGATAAACTGAATGTATTTCTGCTGCACAATCTATCTTTAGCAAAAGCACTTGTCACCAGCAACGTTGAAAAGCGAACCCTTAAGGGATTCAATTTTCACCGACAGTTGATGCAACTGCTTGCAAAGTTATCAGGATTTTCGGAAGCGTGCGGTTTACCCATCACAAGTGGGAAGATTGTCACAAAACCAGATCTTATGGAAGTTGTTACAGGAAATTTATTTCCCGACAACGACCTGTTTTAAAAAGGTTGAATACAATCTACGTGGTCATTTTTTTTCAGGTATATATCATCAGGGCAACTTGTATGACGATTATTTGAAAGAAGTGTTTAACGTATTTATTCTGCTTCACAATCCGGAAAAATGAATATCAAACGATTGAATGTTATCGAGCCGAATGATATTGAGACTTCTTAGGATTGCTTCAACAGCTTCAAACACTGTTTTAGACGTTTTTTGAAGTATCCGTATTCTGAAGTATTTGCCCTGTAGAGCGATCACGATGAACCTAAACGTTCGTTTCAGTTTTATGGTTTTTTTAAAGCAAACTGTATAGCCTCGCACGCAAAGAGAGATATGCACCGCCGGTGCAAAACGATTAGAACTCCTACCCTATAAAAAAGCCCCGGACAACCCGGGGCTTTTTTATATATCTTAATCGACGGTAAGCACCATCTGATGCTCTTCAGCCATTTTGCGCATATTGAGGATGGCGTAGCGCATGCGCCCCAGCGCCGTATTGATGCTCACACCAGTTTTGTCGGCTATTTCTTTAAAGCTTAAGTCGTTGTAGTAACGCATCTCCAGCACCTCTCGCTGCGACTCAGGCAGAAAGCCAACAAGCTTTCTCACATCGTTGAGTACCTGCTTTTGCACCATTTTAACCTCCACGTTGTCTTCACAAAGCGAGGCATTGTTCCACAGATCGAGTTCAAAGTCATCGTTGGAAACTGTGTTTTCGTTTTTCCGTTGCCGGAAATAGTCGATCATCAGGTTGTGTGCAATCCGCATGAGCCAGGCTTTGAACTTCCCTGTTTCGGTGTATCTTCCCTGTTTGATGGTAACAATCGCCTTGATAAAGGTATCCTGGAAAATATCCTCCGCCAGCCCGTTGTTGCGTACAGTAAAAAAAATGTAGCTGTATAGAGACTGCTTATGTCGTTCGAGGAGCAGATCAAACGCAGCGTTGTTGCCACACGCATAAGAGGTGACCAATTCTTCATCGGTCATCGCAGTGAAAGTATCCATTGCTTTACTTTTTCAATTATTATGTTAATCTAGTGGAGTAAAGAGGACTTATAGGCAATTAATTTAGCGTTTGTTATTTGTCGGTAACAAAGAAATACAAAAAAAAAGAAACCGCCAAGAGAGATTGGTTATTTTTCTTGTAAGTTTATTACCTTTGTGGGAATGCGTACCATCTCCTATTTGAAAGCATATGAAACGGTTTTACCTATTGCTGCTCCTGATCTTTCTCCTCTCAGAAGGGTTCGCACAAGATATACCCGTGAAACAAGATAGTTTGAAAAGAGAGGTTCCCCCCGAAATGCGCCCCCAGGGAACAGACTCGCTGAAGTCGGGAAACATCTCGCTAAAGCTACCCCGCCTGAACCCGGCAACGGATCTGCAGCCACAATTTACATCCCATCACCGCTTTACAATTAACATACCCTACAGGACACCGGATTCTTCCCTGCCGCCCATTCAATGGAGTGGTGTGGCATCTGATTTCATCACGTCCAAAAGCCGCACGGCCATCGCCGCCACCATGCCCACACCCAACCTGCTTCTACATTCTTCGACTACGCTGGGTATGCTGGAAACACCCTGGTTTGGGAAAGGCTACTATTACATTTTAAATGCAGGTGCCAGCTACGCCATCTCACCACTGCTGAGTATGGGAATAAGGGGCGGGTATAATTCCAACTTTGGCACCCTCCCTTTTTGGAATGCGGGAATTGACGCATCCTATATGCTTCACCCCAATATAACGATCGATGGAGGGCTACGCTATGTGCAAACCGGACAAAATGATTTCGCACTAAACCAGTCGGCCCTGCTGATCGACCTTCATGCACGTTACCGCCTGGAAGACGACTGGTATCTGAATGCGTATGGCGGCATGCCAGTGAGACAAAACAGTAACCAACCGCAGCGACCAATGCTGCCCATGATGAATACTCCCTACTATGGCGGTTCTGTGGAACATTGGTTTAACTCCACAACTGGTGTGGAGGCCGGAATGATCTGGATGCGCGACATGTTTACAGGAAAAATGCGCCCCCAGCCCAAGCTTGAGCTGCTCTTTAGACCACGAAAATAAACTATATGGTTTAACTGCGAACAGCCATACGATAAAAGATTACAGGTCGGAGCAGGCATACAAAAAAAGGGAGTTACCATACTCCCCTTTTTTTTGAATAATAAATTATCTTTTATTGTCCTGTCAGGTCAGGCTTATAATAAGCCATGTCTTCAATGCGCGACTGGGCGACAAAATTGTAATTTTTCACCACTTCGTTTCGTCCATAATTAACATACACCTCGGCGCTACGACGGAACAGCTCCTGGTTCTTGTTGGCATCGTGCAGCAGCAGATACCCGGCGATGATGTGTCCAGCGCTCTCTACCAAGCGGCGTGCATGAAAATCGAGATACTCTTCATCTTTGGGTGCAGTAACTAGCTCTACCAGCTTTGCATACATTTCTGTCATCTTTACCAATACGTTCTTCAACGGCTCCAGCTCTGGCGTAACTGGTATTGCGGCATATTCCCCAATTCGTTGCAGATAAGTGCCCGTGGTGACGTGGCGAATGGCAGCCACTACCTGCAGCTGTGTGGTACCTTCATAAATATTCGTGATGCGGGCATCCCGATAGAGCCGCTCACATTTGTAATCCTTCATGTAGCCGGAGCCACCATGAATCTGAATGGCATCATACGCATTCTCATTGGCATACTCGCTGCTCATTCCCTTGCCCAGTGGCGTGAAAGCATCCGCCAGACGCGAATAATATTTCATCTCTTCGCGCTCCTCGGGTGTCAGCTTGCGCTCCCGGGCAATGTCTTCCAAGGCCTTGTATATGTCTACGAAACGACAGGTTTCATACAGTACGCTGCGCGATGCATCGGTCTTGGCCCGCATATTTGCCAACATTTCGTACACTGCAGGGAAAGTGATGATCGCCTTACCAAACTGACGCCGCTCGATCGCATATTGATACGCTTCACGAGTGGCCGCTTCGGAAAGACCTACCGACTGGGCCATGATACCCAGGCGGGCGCCGTTCATCAACGACATCACATATTTGATCAGACCCATCCGGCGACTACCTACCAGTTCTGCCTTGGCATTCTTGAACACCAGCTCACAGGTGGGCGCCCCTTTGATACCCATCTTATTTTCTATGCGACGAACATTGACACCGCCACTGCTTTTGTCATAGATAAACATCGACAAGCCACGGGCATCCTTGGTTCCTTCCTCCGAGCGAGCCAGCACCAGGTGAATATCGGCATCGCCGTTGGTTATAAAACGCTTCACTCCATTCAGGTACCACTGATTCTCCTTTTCATTGTAAGTAGCTTTCAGCATCACTGCCTGAAGATCGGATCCGGCATCGGGCTCGGTAAGATCCATCGACATGGTCTCTCCCTTTACCACGCGCGGGATGTATTTGTCTTTCTGGGCTTCGTCACCAAATTCATAGATGGTCTCACCACAATCCTGGAGCATCCATATGTTCTGGAAACTCGCATCGGCGCGACTCACGATATCGGCACTGATCATATAGGGCACCATCGGAAAATTAAGTCCACCATACTTGCGGGCAAAACGCATACCCATCAGTTCCGCTCTGTTGAGCACGTCGAGGTTCTCCTGTGTGTTACCGGCATAGGTCACACGACCGTTGGCTACGGTGGGACCGTTGTGATCTACCTCCTCGGCGTTGGGCTCGATGATCTCGCCACAGATTTCTCCCACAACCTCCAGCACCTTGTCGTAGCTGTCCATCGCATCCTCAAAGTCGATGGGCGCATAGTCGTAGGTCTCTCTGTCGGTGTAATTCCGTTCTTTCAATTCCACAATTCGTTTCATCAACGGATGTTGAAGGTAGTGTCTGAATTGGGGTGTATCGGTATAAAAGTTTGCCATAAATTTAGTTCTTCATTCTGAATGAGCTCAATCGTTTTTTTTGATCAACAAATCAACGAATCGATCATCACCCAATCTGTTACTTTGTATTTTTCTTATAATATTTGATCATCTTGGGGATCACCTTCTCCACATCGCCTGTGATCACATAATCGGCAATGGCGTTGATGGGTGCAGCGGGATCGTTGTTGATGGATATGATGAGCGAACTATCCTGCATCCCAGCAATGTGTTGTATCTGTCCCGAGATCCCGCAGGCGATATATACCTTGGGACGCACGGTTACGCCGGTTTGTCCCACCTGGCGTTCATGTTCAGTGAATCCTGCATCCACAGCCGCACGTGAGGCACCCACCTCGGCACCCAATACATCGGCAAGTTGATAGAGCAACTGGAAGTTCTCTTTCGATCCCACGCCATATCCTCCGGAAACGATGATGGGCGAGTTCTTGATGTTTACTTTCGACTTTTCAATATGCCGGTCGATGACAGAAATCACGTAGTCCTCCTCCCTCACGAAGTCACTCACCGTGTGTTCCACTATTTCACCTTTATAATAAGGATCGAGAATTTCTTTTTTCATGACCCCTTCCCTTACCGTAGCCATTTGCGGACGGTGATCGGGATTGATGATCCAGGCCACGATGTTGCCGCCAAAAGCAGGGCGTATCTGATAGAGCAGATTCTTATAAATCTTGCCTTCTTTCTTTTCTTCGTGATCTCCGATCTCGAGAGAGGTACAATCGGCAGTCAGTCCACTACCCAATGCTGAAGAGACACGAGGGCCCAGATCGCGTCCGATGATGGTGGCACCCATCAGACAGATTTGCGGTTGTTCTTTTTTAAACAGCTCCACCAGGATGGAGGTATGTGGCATGGTGGTGTAGGGCGACAAACGTTCCTCTTTGAAGACATGTAGCACATCCACGCCGTAAGGAAAAACCTGTTGGGCTACACTGTCGAGATTGGCACCGGCCGCAATGGCTTCCATCTTGCAGTTCAGCTGGTTGGCCAGTGATCGTCCCTTGGTGAGTAGTTCCAGGCTTACCTCGGCTACCATGCCCTCTTCTATTTCCAGATATACAAATAAGTTGTTCATATTGTTTGATTCCTCGTGTTATCCAATCGTGTGATTTTCTATCAGTTCTCTCATCAACTCATCAATTTCGACATCGTTGTCGCCCAACCGTTTGCTCTCTTTGGCCTGAAAGATCACGTTTTCAATCTTTTTCACTTTCGTGGGAGAGCCTGAGAGGCCACACAGCACCGGATCGGCTTGCACATCGGCTACGCTCCATTCGGTCAGATTCAGATAGGGACGACTGCTGTATATATCGATGTAGTCGAGGTTCTCAACTTGCCTCTCGGTCACCGTTTTCGCATGTTTGAATTTCAGAAGGAACTTGGCATTCCGAGGCCTGCATGTGCGGGCGGAGCCATTCACGGTAATGAGTGCCGGTAGCGGGCATTCAACCACTTCTACCCCGTTATCGAGGCGTCGCTTGACCGTGATTTTATCCTTGTCTATTGCTTCAACATTTTCGGCATACGTAATCTGTGGAATACCGAGCTTCTCGGCAACCTGTGGTCCCACTTGCGCGGTATCCCCATCGATGGCCTGTCGCCCGGCGACGATAAGATCGAACTTTCCTATTTTGCGCACAGCCATCGACAATGCATACGATGTAGCCAGCGTGTCGGCTCCGGCAAAAGCTCTGTCGGTCAGCAACACTCCATCATCGGCACCACGGAAAAGGCCTTCCCGAAGTATGTCGGCAGCCCGCCCCGGGCCCATTGTCAGCACAGTAATCCTGGATCCCGGGAAGCGTTCCTTGATACCCAGCGCCTGTTCCATCGCGTTGAGGTCTTCTGGGTTAAAAATTGCAGGCAATGCAGCCCTATTCACGGTTCCGTCAGCTTTCATCGCATCTTTCCCCACATTGCGCGTGTCGGGGACCTGCTTAGCCAACACAATAATGTTAAAAGCCATTGTAGTCTATTTTTTTGTTTTCTTTTTGGTATTTTCCCGCACTTCTTCGTGACAATGCATACCGGAATGCGCGCATCGCATTTCTCGTGAACGATTGTTTGAAAAAAGCGTAATATGTTGAAGCAACAAATATACATAAATTTTTACGTAGTTGTCCATGCCAATATGAAGTTTCAAAAAAATTAAAAAGCAAAATATAAACATTTGGGCAGACAAATGTGTTAATTAAATAACGTATCTTTCGTGTGATTCTGTGGCGGTCACCGAATCATTCAGCCCGTCTGCTTGCAGAAGTCCAGGTAAAATATCATATCTTTGTAGTGAAAAATAAATACCCCAAATGAAAAAAACAGGTTCTTTACTCGTTGTGATAATGGTGGGATTGCTCTTGAACAGTTGTGCCGGCATCAAATACCTGACCGTGGAAACCCGTGAACCGGCACAATTGGCACTTCCTTCGCAGGTGCTCTCGTTGGTGTTGGTGAACAATGTGGTGCAACAGCCCGATAACATAGGACATGAAACAACACTGGTTGGAAAATCCTCGTCTGAAAGGACGAAAGCATCGGCCGACAGTATCGCTATTTATTATATGGAGGCACTAACCCAATTTCTGAATGAAGAGGATTATTTTCAGAACGTGCTCTTTTATCCCGATCCCTTGCGTAGCGACACTGATTTTTTCCAAGAACGAGCACTCACACCGGCGCAGATGAACCAAATCAGAAAAGAAACCGCTGCTGATGCCGTTGTCTCGCTCGACAAGTTGATTCTCCAGACCACACGAAAAGACATGTTCCGGCAACAGGGTTATACCTACGGTCAAATGACCGGGAAGATACATTCAATACTGAGGGTGTACATGCCCACCATGCAAGGAAAGATTCCGGCCTTACAATATAGCGACAGCCTTCATTGGGAAGGATTCGATATCCAAGACAAGCGTGCTTATGCAGAGGTGGTACTTCCCTCACGCGAAGAGGCGATGAAGGAGCTGGCAGTGAGGGCTGCTGAAAAGCTGACCCAGGTTTTTGCCCCGCACTGGGATATGCAAGACAGGTGGTATTATACATTACCCCACACGTTGATGCGGGAAGGAGAGGTGTATGCCAAAGGTACCGATTGGAAGAAAGCGATTGAGAAATGGGAAGCATTTTATCAAGTCCGTTCCAACAAAACAGAAAAAGCAAAGGCGGCGAACAACATTGCACTCGCCTGGGAGATGATGGACAACATGACAAAGGCTCTGGAGTGGGCTGAGTTGGCTTATGATCTTTTCACAGCGTCTACAGCGCCCAACTCACTCGACAGAAAGCGGTCGCTGCTATACAAAAATGAGCTTCAGAGGAGGGCCAACGTTTCCAGTGGATTGAATATGGAGGGTCTTTAGGTCTTTGTTTGTTGATCGTTCCAAAAAAAAAGTAAAAGTTATTCCGGATATTCAAAAAAAACAGTACCTTTGCCTTTGAATCTTCAACAGTACATTTACTCATACTACTGTTAATCATTTACAAATTTATTTCAAACCAAATTATCTCCGGCCTCTTAATGCTGAAAAGTATGGTTCTATGCATACATCACCCAGGGCGGGCATGATTCAGTAACAACATTTTTCAACATCTATAACGAATTTCAATAGATCTACATGGCTTATAACATCATCGAGCTGAATGAAAAGCTTACCACAGAATTGCGGGTTCTTGCCAAAGAAATGGGCATAAGACGCCCTGATGCCTATAAAAAAGAAGAACTCATCTACAAGATTTTAGATGAGCAGGCAATCGCCGAAACAAAAAAAATAACCGCCGACGTGGGTTCTAAACAAAACTATGGCGATAGAAACCGAACTGAAAAACCAAAAAACCAAAAAAATAAGCCTGCCGCTAAAAAAGAGGAGAGCAAAGAGAACGAGGCAGGGAAGAATGAACAAAAAAATAGCTCCTCCAGACAGACGCAACCTGTTGCTTCTCTCGAAAAGCCCAGGTTGAAAAAAAAGGAGGAAGTTCTCCTGGAAAGAACCAAACAGGAAGCCACACCTGTCGTCCCTGCCACAACTCCCGCCCCCGTGAAACCTGAGGTGACAAACAAGGAGGTGGTGAAAGTGCAGCCTGAAACAGCAGCCGAAAAGAAAGAGCCAACCGAAAAGAGAACAGATAAAAAAGAAGTGAACGAAAAGGTCGAGACACCTCAATCAGAAACAAAAACTTCGTCGAAGCCGCTTCAATTGGTCTTCCGTTCGTCGAAGCACAGGAACGAAGAGAAAAAAGATGCACCCGCGCCTGTAACGCTGCCGCCAGTGGTAGCCGAGGATCCCACAGCCGAAGTAATCGCAGCTCCCGGAAAAGAAACACCCCAGGCAGGAAGCAAGATTTCCCTGATGGATCTGCTGGCACCCTCGCCATTGCAGACCAAACAACAACCCCAAGCGCAACAGCCCCGTGCTGCACATCCATCGCCTAACCAGCCACAGGCACAGCCTCAGACACCGCCACAAAAAGAAAAAGATGCAACGTATGACTTCGACGGCATCCTGACCGCTTCGGGTGTATTGGAAATCATGCCCGACGGATATGGATTCCTGCGTTCCTCCGATTACAATTACATGTCATCGCCCGATGACATCTATGTATCGCAATCGCAGATACGTCTCTTCGGTCTCAAGACCGGTGATGTGGTAGAAGGTCCCATTCGTCCACCCAAAGAGGGAGAGAAGTTTTTCCCCCTGGTAAAGGTAGACCTCATCAACGGCCGCAAGCCCGATGATGTGCGTGACCGCGTACCTTTCGACCATTTGAAACCACTCTTTCCAAATGAGAAATTCAATCTCACAAAAGGACACAACGACAATCTCTCCTGCCGTGTGGTTGACATGTTTTCCCCCATCGGAAAAGGACAACGAGGCCTGATTGTGGCACAACCCAAGACAGGTAAAACCATGCTGCTCAAAGACATTGCCAATGCCATTGCCGACAACCATCCAGAGGTATACATGATCATCCTCCTTATTGATGAACGGCCCGAAGAGGTTACCGACATGGAGCGCAGCGTGAAAGCCGAAGTTATTGCCTCTACCTTCGATGAGCCTGCCGACCGCCACGTAAAGATTGCCGAGATTGTGCTGAACAAAGCCCGTCGCCTGGTAGAATGTGGACATGATGTAGTAATTCTGCTCGACTCCATCACCCGTTTGGCACGCGCGTACAATACCGTGCAGCCGGCATCGGGAAAGGTGCTCTCGGGAGGTGTGGATGCCAACGCGTTGCACAAACCGAAACGTTTCTTCGGTGCTGCCCGCAACATCGAGAACGGGGGCTCACTCACCATCATTGCCACTGCTCTCACCGAGACCGGATCAAAGATGGATGACGTGATCTTTGAAGAATTCAAGGGTACAGGTAACATGGAGCTGCAGCTCGATCGCCGCCTCTCTAACAAACGTGTTTTCCCGTCTGTAGATATCATTGCTTCCAGCACACGACGCGACGACCTGTTGCTCTCTGAAGAGACACTCAATCGCATGTGGGTGCTCCGCAATTTCCTCTCCGACATGAACTCGGTGGAGGCGATGGAGTTCCTGTTAAACCGATTGAGGCGCACATCGAACAACGAGGAGTTTCTGATTTCCATGAACGACTGACCCATGGCAAAAGAAATTCGGAAAAAGAACTAAAAAACGCGGTGAGATTTACTCTCATCGCGTTTTTTCAAATACCTGTCGTCGTTCTATTTCATCAATTACTAGAAGTCTCTCTTTAAAGCCATATATCATCGGGATAGACTACCTCTTCAAGATAAAGAGCATGTCCCGGTGCAGAGTCGCCCGCGACGCTGCGGTTCTGAGCCTCAATAATACGGCGGAAGCCTCGCTCATCGATACGTCCCCTACCCGCTTCGAGCAATGTGCCCACAATGGCACGCACCATATTCCTTAGGAAACGATCTGCAGTAATGGTAAACAGATATGCATGATTTTCCGTTTGCTTCCACTGAGCACTTTCAATCTTGCAGAGATTGGTCTTCACATCGGTGTGAACCTTGCTGAAACTGGTAAAGTCACGGTATTCCTTTAACACATCGCACAACACATTCATCCGTTGCAGATCGGGATGAAAATAAATCCGATGAGTCAGCTCATGCAGGAAAGGATCTTTCTGTGTGGTAACATGGTAGCTGTACGTCCGTGAGAGTGCACTGAAGCGGGCATGCGCATCGGGTTTTACCGCTCGTATATCAGCAATTGACACATCTTTGGGTAAAAAATTATTCAATTTATGAACCAGGTCACCAGCCAGAAATAAATCTCCTTCCCAGTCGAAATGAGCCACCATTTTGCGGGCATGTACACCTGCATCAGTTCTTCCGGCTCCCGTAACGGCCACACTTTCCCGCAATATCACCGAGAGCGCATCCTGCACCACCTGTTGTACACTGATTCCATTGGGCTGGATCTGCCATCCTACGTAGTTCCTGCCATTGTATGAAAGTGTCACGAAGTAGCGAGGCATATACTGGAAATTATCCGTTTAACTCTTTCAGCCTTATTTTTGTCAGAACCTGCTTGGTGTTCAATGGGAAATCACCCTCCATCATCCAGTTGTAATAGCCCGGTTCATTTTTGAGTACCTGTAACACGGGTTTACCTTTGTGTTTCCCGAAGTTAAAGACCTCTACTCCCTCTTCGTTAAGGATGATCCGGCCTGCAAAATCGAGGTTGTTGTTGAAACTTGAATACTCTTTCGACAAGGCATCGATGTCGTTAGTAAGATCCGGGTAACGATCAAGCTGTGATTTCAGCACCTCATAAGTCGCCATGGCATCGGCTTCGGCAGAGTGGGCATTTTCCAACTGTTTATTACAATAGAAGGCATACGCTGCTTCCAGAGTACGCTGTTCTTTTCTATGAAAGATGATTTGCACATCCACGAACTTTCGTTTACTCATGTCGAAATCTACACCGGCACGGAGAAACTCTTCAGCCAGCATGGGCACATCAAAACGACTGGAGTTGAATCCTGCCAGGTCGCACCCCTCGAGTTGATCCGCAAGAGAACGGGCTACCTGTTTGAATGTAGGACAATCTTTTACGTCGTCGTCTGTGATGCCGTGAATGGCTGTCGCCTGCGGTGGGATGGGCATTCCCGGGTTGATACGGCGCGATTTAATTTCTTCTTTTCCATTGGGATACACTTTCAGGAAAGACACCTCCACGATGCGGTCATGGGTGATGCTGACTCCGGTGGTCTCCAGATCAAAAAAGACCATCGGGTTTTTGAGGTTCAATTGCATGTCAATGGGGTTAGTCGTTCAACATCATAGGCATGAGCAGCGTCAGCATATCTTCGTTCTCCTCTTTCTCCACGGGGAGGATGAGGCCCGCCCGCGAGGGGTCGGATAGTTCAATCCGCACATCCGAAGAAGGGATGTTGTTGAGGATGTCAATCAGGAAAGCTGCTTTGAAGCCGATGTTCATCACATTGCCATCGTAGTTGCAGGGTATCATCTCTTCGGCTGCAGTAAGGAAATCAATGTCCTGTGCCGAGACTACGATCTTCTCTTCCGAGAGCTGCAGCTTCACGAGGCTGCTGGCCGGATTAGAGAATACAGAAACCCTTTTGAGCGCATTGAGCAATGCCAGACGGTCGAGTGTGAGTGAGTTCGGATTATTTTGTGGAATGACAGAGTTGTAGTTTGGATAACGTCCTTCAACAAAGCGGCACACCATCTTATAGGAGGACATGGAAATATAGGCATTATTTTCATCGAAGACAATTTCCACGGGGCCATTTTCCCTGGGGAGAAGCGACTTTAACAGGTTTGCCGGCTTTTTAGGCAGGATAAACGAAGAGCGGCCATCACCCTTTGCTTCCGTAGTGGTCACGCGCACCAGTTTATGTCCGTCGGAGGCCACAAAAGTAAGATCGTCGGTAGTAATATCAAAATAGATACCATTCATCACGGGGCGCAGTTCGTCATCGGCTGTGGCAAATACCGTTCTGTTGATGCCAGAGAAAAGGGTCTCGGCATCGATTGTCAGTCTCAGAGCAGAGTCTTTCAGTACCTTTGGTTCGGGATATTCATCTCCCTTAAGTCCCACGAAATTGTATTTCCCGTTGTGATAGTAAATGAAGACCTCCAGTGTTTCATCGTTGATATCGAACGTAAGAGGTTGATCGGGTAATTCACGCAGAGGATCGAGCAGGTTTTTGGCATTGATAGCGAGGCTTCCCTCACCTTCGGTGCTATTCACCTCCACCAATGTTTCCAATCTTGTTTCGCTGTCAGCTGCTGTCAGAGTGAGTGTACTATTTTTCAGATCCAGCAGAAAGCAGTCCAGAATGGGCAAGGTGTTTTTGGAGTTGATCACCCTGCTGATAGCCTGCAGGTGATTCAACAGCGTGGCGCTTGATACTACAAATTTCATGATGTTATATCTTTTTTGTTTTTTGTTTCAATGAGCAAATATAAGAATTTATCTTGGAGCATCGTTGGTTTTCCCGATAAATTTCTCCCGGGAGCAGGGTTGGTAAACTTTCTTATTTTTTCTTGTTCCGCGGATGATGTTCAATAATCTCTTGCCGTAAAAAGTTACGATCGATGTGCGTGTAAATCTCGGTGGTGGTGATTTTCTCGTGTCCCAGCATCTCCTGAATCACCCGGATATTGGCGCCTCTTTCCAACAGGTGCGTAGCAAAAGAATGCCTAAAAACATGCGGACTTATATTCTTTTGCAGCCCCGCGGCTGCAGCGTATTGTTTGATATAATAAAATACAGTGATCCGGGAGATAGATTTACCCCTTGCGCTGACAAACAGGATATCTTCGTTTCCTTTTTTGATGTTGATCTCACGGCGATAGGGCAACCAATTTCTGATCTTCTCGATGGCGACGTCGGAGATGGGCACCAGACGTTGTTTGCTTCCTTTCCCTTCAACACGGATAAAACCTTCTTCCGGGTAGAAATCGGAGAAACGAAGGCCCGTAAGCTCCGAGATACGCAACCCACAGCTGTAAAGTGTTTCAATGATGGCACTGTTGCGCGTTCCCTCTGCCGTGGAGAGATCGATGGCTGCAAGGATGGCATCAATCTCTTCCACAGACAGTACCACCGGCAGCTTCAGTCCGATTTTCGGAGTCTCCAGCAGCTCAGCGGGGTTGTCGTCGCGGTATTGCTCCAACTGCAGAAAACGAAAAAAAGATTTCAACCCCGAGATAGTCCGGGCAGTCGAGCGGGATGAGTGTCCATCCTCGTACAAAGTAGCCAGGAACTCCTCCAGGTGGTCACGTCCCAGGTGGACAGGGTTTAATTGACGCGTCTCGCAAAAAAAGATCAGCTTCTGCAAATCGGCCGTGTATGCCTCGATGGTGTTGGAAGCCAGTCCTTTTTCCAGGAGAAGATACCGTTTGAATCGATTGGTTATCTGATCGTGTGTCATCTTCTTCTCATTCCATGTCTATGAGTAACCCACCAGCCTCTTCCACACTTTCCATCAACTTATTCAGCAGGGTCGTTTCCTGCTTTCCTCTCAAGCGATGCCCCTCCTCCATCAGGCACAACAGGTCAACCAGCACATTGTCGCCCATCATCCGAAAAAGAGGCAGCATCTTGTGGGCAACCTCGCTGAATGGCCCATCCTCTTTTGATGCAAACATTTCTTTCAGCTGCTCAATGTTGGCCGTTGTCTCCTTGATAAACGACTGCAGTATCTCCTTTGACACCTGCTTATCCTCCTTCACAAAATCGATCAGCGCTTCGGCCCCTTTGATGTAGGGTGACATCGGTAGCGGCTGATAACTGATACCCTGTTGCTGCTCTTTCACATAATTATGGATGATGCCGTACAAAGTGTCCGAGCTAAACGGTTTAGACAAGTAGCCGGTAAAGCCGGCCGCATACAGCTCTTCGGCTGTAATTTTCGATCTCGCAGTGAGGGCAATGACAGGCAGCTCCTCTATATTCTGATAGTGGCGCACTTTTTCCACCAGTGATATACCATTGACATGCGGCATGCTGATATCCATAAAGACAATATCAAACCTGTTTTTATTCAGATGGGATAGTACTTTCTCTGGATTGGCTTCCACAACACAATGCATTTTTTTCTTTTGCAGCATTCCTGCCATCATGGTCAGTTGAATGGGATCGTCATCTACCACGAGCACTGTGACTCCTTCCAGATCGGACCAAAAACTCTTCACCTCCTCTACCTGCTGCACTGCCTCTTTCAGCGGTATCTCCACGATAAACTCCGACCCCTTATCTTTTTCCGAAGTAAATGTGATGGTACCCTGCAGTACATCCACAAAACCTTTTGTGATGGCCAACCCCAAGCCGCAGCCTTCAATCTGTTCTGCTTCACAGCCCGAAACGTGCAGTCGGCTGAACTCCTGGAATACATGTTGGTAGTTTGATGCTTCGATCCCTTCACCGGTATCGGACACGGAAAAGCTGAAGCATTTGCGTCCTTCTTTCTCATTTACTGATGTAACAACGGAAACGGTCCCTTCAACCGTGTATTTGATGGCATTGGAAAGGAGGTTGCTCATGATTTGTCTCATCATGTAGGGATCACCGTAGCAGATCATCTCATCTGGAATGCTGTTTTCTACATGGTAAGTCAATCCTTTCTGTTGTGCCAGCGGCTTGAAACTGTCGGTTGTCTTTTCTGTGAGGTCAGGCAGTGAGAAGTTGATCTCATTGGGTTGCCATGTTCCCTTCTCGAGCTGATGATGATCGAGAAGCATGGACACTAGCTGCAGCACATGTTCAGCGGAATGTTTCATGTTGCCAAGCCAAAATTCATTTTCCGGTTCATTCACACTTTCATCCATCAGATCAATATAGCCCATAATGGAGCTTATGGGTGCTTTGATGTCGTGTGAAATGGCGAGCATCAGCTTCTCACGCGACACAAGCAGACGGGAGATCCGTTTGAGGGAGCTCTCCAGTTGTCGACGATAACGCTGACTTCTGTGGATATCCGCCAAAAAAAGAATGCCAAAAACAAGGGAAATGAGTATCGCCAGAGAGGAGATCACGAACATGGTTCGTTGTGATCCCCTCAAAATGCGTCCCTTCTCGGTGACAAGCTGAAGCGAATTGTTTATTTCCTCCCGTTCAATGTCTTTTAAAAGGTCGTCGATACGTGCAGTAAGCATGCGGTTGGTGGTGTACATGGTATCGAGCTGCTGGCTGAAAACGCGTTGAAGTTCCTTTTGTCGCACCATATCCAATTGCTCCGAATAGCGTATCTTGTTAATGAGTGTGTCGACGATGATTCGGAATGTGTGCTCGTTGATTACCGATTTATTGCGGACTACAATGGTCGAGTCGGGAGTAGCTACAAATACATCCCGTACACGATCGAGAAAGCCTTTGCGTCGTCCTGCCACCATACTCGTGTCTGTTTCACTCCGGCGGGGTGTATAGAGGTTATTCTTCTCCAGAAAATCCGAAATCTCCCGGTTCAGAGTTCGCGGGACGATGCTGCTTTCTTTTTTGCCTGTAACCACAGGTTCACGGTTCAACGAATCGAGTAATAAAGCTACATGCTGCAGATTTTCTTTTTTTTCGCTTATCAGACGTATGATCGTATCTACCCTATTCACATGGGATTGATGATGAGTAGTTTGCTTGAGCAGGGTCAGATTCTGGTAAATCTCCGGGACAAGTGAATCATATCTAAGAAAATATTGCCGGGCATTCTCCGCGGTAAACAAATTTTGACCGCTCTCAATTTCATATAATTTTGAAAGAGTGGTTCCCACAATCAGCAGGTTCGAAAGATCTTCGTTTCTGATCTTTTGACTGGAATAATTCACCAGATTTCTGTAAAGGCAATACAATCCCAGGGCCATGACCATCACGACCAACAGGTATCCTGCGATTACAGTGAACTTAATTTTATTAAAGCCTGTCTTTCGCATAAAATGGTAAAATTAGGTTAGGTGTTTACGCTGTACAATTTTATTTTATTGTATAACGTCTTTCTATCAATGTTCAATATCGATGCAGCCATGGTTTTGTTTCCCTTGGCCAGCCTCAATGCCTCCATTATTTTTTCTTTCTCGTAATTCTCCTTTCTCAGATTGTGTATCACGTTAGATACACTGGCTTGTCCACCCTGCTTCAATATGTTCTTTCCGAACAATCGAGGAGTAACACTTGCCGGCATATGCTTTCCCTCTGTAAGCAACGCAGCCTGAATAATGCTGTTCTTGAGCTCCTGGATGTTCCCTGGCCAGGCATACTCATACATCTGCTGGTAAATGGTCCGATCTATGCTTTGTATCTGTTTGTCAAGGTTATGATTGGCAAAATGGAGAAAGTGGATGACGAAAGCGTCGATGACCTCCTTTTTTCCTCTTATGGTGGGCAGGGTGATGCTTTCTTCCGCGAGTAGGTTAAAAAGTTTAGGAATGAAAGTTTTTTCGAGTATCTCCCTGCTTTTCTCCGTAGTCATGATGATCTGGGTGAAGAATTCATCTTTCGACTGTCTGGTGAGGAGGTTCAGTAACTCGTTCTGAAGGTGTATATCGAATTGATCCACGTTTCTGATATGCAGGAGACCACCCCGTGCATTGTTGAACTTCTCCGTCAACAAGGAACAACCCTCTTCAGTTTTGGAATGTTGCCAACAGCTGTTCTTACAGTCATTAAGCAGATCGGTATCCAGCACAATCAGGGGTCCGGAGAGATAAATGCCTTTTTCGTAGATGTACCTCACTGTAGACACTTTTCCTGTGCCTCTGTCACCAATAATCAGCTGATGTTTATTGTGTTCGGCAATATGATCGAGCTGGTTGAGCAGCACCTGATATTCCTCTCCAGGGGGTAGGATGAAATCATTCGCAAAACGCCGCTTCCGTTGCTTAAGCTCCTGCATTTGAAAAGCTTCTTCAATCTTTTTAAATAAATGCTCCGGTTCAATGGGCTTTGAGATATAATCTGCCGCACCTGCTTTCATGGATAGAACTGCCGACTCCACATCGGCATACGCAGTAATCATGATGACAATGATGTCTGAATCAAATTTCTTCACCCATGATAAAAATGTCAATCCGTCGGCATCTGGCATCTTGACGTCGGTGAGAATGAGATCAAACGGATGATCCTTCACCATTTTTTTTGCTTGACTCGCGCTGGATGCTGTTTCTACCAGAAATCCCTGCTTTACCAGCCACGATTTTAGCATAAGACAAACGGTCAGGTTATCATCAATAATAAGTACACTTCTATTCATTTCCAATTCCTCAAGATCCGCACTCTTCCTGTTATCTCATTGTTTTTTCTTTTCCTTTTCAAGCTCCTTGGGCAACACCATGGCAGCATACAAAAGAAAAACAGCAGCGGAGATCATTGCCAACACCCATTCACTTCTATGCCTGAACATGAGGTAGGTAGCCACCACCATGAACATACAGGCAAAGAGTTGTATATTGAACAGTCTTTTTCCACGGATACTTTTTCCAGGATAAGGAGTAGTAGCTGTTATAGCTGAAAAACAAGCTACAGACAGAGCCATGAGCCAAGGCGCAATTTCCGGTAAAAACAGGTAGAGCACGGCAGACAGAAGGATGAAAGTAGCGGAAATGCGCAACAGGATATCTTTGGTATTCCTCATCATTTTCCATTCAATCGATTATGAAAACATCTTCGTTTTCTTTTTTCATAAAATAATTCTCACGGGCAAACTTCTCGAGGTCCTCTTTATTGGATTGTAATTCATTCAACTTGTCTTTGTCTATGTTGGTTTGTTCCCGATAAAATTCAATTTGTGAAGCAAGGTTCCTGATCTGTGATTCATAACGAATTCTTTTTATCACACTGCTGTCACTGAAGAAAAAAAGCACCACAATCAAAACCAGCAGCATGACGATCTGTGTGACAGTAAGTCCCAGAATCCTTTTCGATGTTAATATCTTTACCCTCTCCTTCATTCGCAACCTGAATGTTCCCTGATGGAAACATCGTGACACAAAAATACCTTTTTTTTTCATACTTCTCACACCTTTTTTCATATTCACGAAAAAATATCCATTCCTCTCTTTGTACAGTTTAAACAAAATAAAGTATCTTTACGCAGTAGATAAAATAACAGTTGTGCAATATCCATTATGAGGAAAATCATACTTTCTGCCATTTTAGTAACAAGTACCATTGTTTCCACTTTCCCCTGTACAAACCTGCTTGTAGGGAAAAAAGCATCCACCGACGGTTCCACGCTTATTTCCTATGCGGCCGATTCATACGGGTTATACGGAGAACTGTATCACTGGCCGGCCAGACAATACCGTCCCGGTGAAAAGATCAAGGTCTACGAGTGGGACAGTGGAAAGTATCTTGGTGAAATTCCGCAGGCACTCCAAACCTACAACGTAGTAGGCAACATGAATGAGCATCAGCTTGCCATTGGGGAAACTACCTTTGGCGGTCGGGAAGAGCTGGCCGACTCTACCGGTATCATGGATTACGGGAGCCTCATTTACATCACGCTGCAACGGGCTCGAAATGCCCGCGAAGCCATTACCATCATGACAGAGCTCGTGCGGGATCATGGCTATTACAGTTCCGGTGAATCGTTCTCCATTGCCGATCCCAATGAGGTGTGGGTGATGGAGATGATCGGCAAGGGTGTCGGAAATAAGGGTGCCGTTTGGGTTGCCGTTCGGATCCCCGATGATTGCGTTTCGGCCCATGCAAACCAGGCCCGCATTCAACAGTTTCCGCTGAACGATCCTGAAAATTGCCTCTATGCGCCCGACGTGATCTCCTTCGCACGTGAGAAAGGTTATTACTCTGGCAACGATGCCGACTTCAGCTTTGCCAAAGCCTACGCACCGCTCGATTTTGGCGCCTTGCGTTTCTGTGAGGCCCGTGTATGGTCGTTCTTCAACAAGGTAAACAAGGAGATGGCCCAGTATGTGACTTATGCACAGGGCAAGTCAACAGACCCCATGCCCCTCTACATCAAGCCGGACAGGAAACTGAGCGTGCACGATATTCAACAGCAGATGCGCGATCATTATGAAGGAACCGAACTCGACTGGCGCTTCGACGTGGGCGCGGGCCCCTTTAACTCCCCCTATCGCTGGTCGCCCCTCACCTTTGAAGTAGATTCTGTAGAATATTGCAACGAACGGCCAACAGCCACGCAGCAGACAGGATTTTCCTTTGTGGCACAAATGCGTGCATGGCTTCCCAATGAGATTGGCGGCATCTTCTGGTTCGGTGTCGACGATGCTGCACAAACCGTCTATTACCCTATCTATTGCGGACATACCGATGTCCCACATGAAATGGCCGTGGGCAATGGTGACCTGCTTACCTTCTCCTGGGATTCAGCTTTCTGGATCCACAACTGGGTCTCCAACTTGGTATACACCCGCTACAGCGACATGAGCGTAGATATGGTCAAGATACAATCTTCTCTCGAAGAACGCTTTAAAGACGCCCAACCCGGAGTGGAGGAAAAGGCAGCGACACTTTATAAAAAATCACGATCGGAAGCGATCAATTATCTCACCCAATATTCCAACCAGCTGGTCAAAGAAGGTACAGCTGAATGGCGTAAACTGGGTGAGTACCTGATGGTGAAGTACATCGACGGGGTGATCAAGAAAGAAGAAAACGGCACTTTCAAAAGAAATCCTTATGGGTTGCCCGACTCTCCCACTCGTCCTGGCTATTCCAACGAGTATTACAAAAAAATTGTGGAACAAACCGGAGACAAGTACAAGGTTGAACCGGTAAATTAACAGAAATAAAAAACATCGTTTATAAAAATGGAAGAAGAAACATTACTGGCGTTTGTGACCGACAAGGCTCAATCGTGGATTAATGGGAACTACGATGCAGCGACAAAAGAAGAAGTACAGCGAATGCTTGACAGTGAAGATAAGTCGAAGCTCATCGATGCGTTCTATAAAGATTTGGAATTTGGAACCGGCGGCTTGCGGGGCATTATGGGCGCCGGAAGCAACCGCATGAATATCTATACAGTAGGCTCCGCCACCCAAGGACTCTCTAACTACCTGCTAAAAGAATTCGCAGAGACAGATGAGATAAAAGTAGTAATCGGGCACGACTGTCGCAACAACAGTCGCCGCTTTGCTGAGATATCGGCCGATATTTTCAGTGCAAACGGCATCAAGGTTTATCTTTATGAAAGCCTTCGCCCCACACCCGAGGTCTCCTATGCCATCAGGAAGTTAGGCTGCCAGAGTGGTATCATGATCACGGCCTCACACAACCCGAAAGAATACAATGGCTACAAGGCTTATTGGAACGACGGTGCACAGGTACTGGGTCCGCACGACAAGAACATCATCGCTGA
>CAZRRC010000015.1:38747-41205 GCA_964602395.1 uncultured Proteiniphilum sp.
TGATGAACAGGCGCAAGGAACTGGGCCTGCTTACAGGCAGGGAGTATGTGGTAAAAACCATTGTCACCACCGAGTTGGTGAAGGACATCGCCAAAAAGAAAGGAATTGAACTGTTCGACTGCTATACCGGTTTCAAATGGATCGCTGAAATCATTCGCAAGAATGAGGGAACCAAGAAGTACATCGGTGGCGGTGAAGAGAGTTATGGTTTTCTGGCAGGCGATTTTGTACGCGATAAAGATTCGGTATCGGCTTGTGCGTTGTTCGCAGAGATTGCTGCCTGGGCCAAAGACAACGGGAAAACCATGTATCAGCTGCTCGAAGACATCTACCTTGAATACGGCTACTCAAAGGAGGTCGGTATCTCCCTGGTACGCAAGGGAAAAGAAGGCGCAGAAGAGATTGAGGCGATGATGAAGAATTTCCGTGCCAACCCGAAGAATTCACTCGGCGGCTCACCTGTTACGTTGGTCAAGGACTTCGCGAAGCTGGAGGCGACAGATACTGTGCGTAACGAACGGTTCGCACTGGAAATGCCCACCACATCGAATGTGATTCAGTACTTCACCGAGGAAGGCACCAAGTTATCCATCCGCCCTTCGGGCACCGAACCCAAGATCAAGTTCTATATCGAAGTGCGCGGGGTGGTGAAGTCGCGTGAAGATCTGCCACGTATTGAAGAGGAAACCCTCCTGAAAATAAATGCTATCCGCGAAGAATTGGGCATATGAGACGAAAACTAACTATCGCGCTGGTGGCACATGATCACCGAAAGGCAGACATGGTAGAATGGGTGATTTACAACTCCGACTTCCTTTCGGAGCATCACCTGGTTTGCACTGGAACAACCGGCAGCCTGGTACGCGACGCACTGAAGAATGAGGGTGTGAATCCTAACTTTACCATCATGAATTCAGGCCCCATGGGTGGTGACGCCGAGATCGCTGCCATGGTGGTCCGCAAGGAGATTGATCTGGCCGTATTTCTGATCGATGACCTCAACGCGCAACCACACGAAGCCGACATCATGATGTTGCTCCGTCAGTGTCGGGTGCACAATGTGCCCATTGCCTGCAACCGGTATAGTGCCGATCTGATGATCACCAGTAACCTGTGGGACGACGATGAATATGTTCCTTCTCCTCCTCGGTATGAAGAATTCGACAGAAAGAAACTCGGTTTCTGACCGTCGCGCACTGAAAAAGTTAACCCCTCACCGGCAGATCGCCAATGAGGGGTTTTTTTATGTCCTGCCGGCAGCCGGCAGTTATTTTCGGGTCAGTTTTAGTTCCTTTACGATGTGTGGAGCATCCATCACTTTGTCGATGATGTACAGCACATATCGGATATCCACACTGATCATGCGCTGCATGTCGGGTTCGAAAAGGATGTCACCACTCAGCGACTCCCAGTTGCCGTCGAAAGCCAGCCCCACAAGCTCAGCCTTCCCGTTCAGCACCGGGCTTCCGGAGTTGCCACCAGTAATATCGTTGTTCGACAGAAAGTTGACGCGCATCACCCCCTCTTTATCGGCATAACGCCCGAAATCACCACTGCGGATCGCATCGAGTATCGGCTCCTGCACATTAAACTCGGGATCACCCGGCACCTGCTTCTCAAGAATACCTTTTGCGGTACTGTAATAATTGTACCAGACAGCATCCTGCGGCGCATAGCCCTTCACCGTGCCGTAGCTCATTCGCTGTGTGAAGTTGGCATCGGGGTAGAATATCTTCTTAGCATTCATCTCCATCAGGGCAGCCATCAGCTCCCTTTCCCCTTTCAGTATCTTTTCATAGAAGGGCATCATCTGTTCCGAGAGTTCATAACCCATGTCGGTGGTCGACAATGCCAGTTCCATGGCCGGATCTTTGGTGAGCAACTGCGTATCGGCAGTTTCCAATATTCCCATCAACTTCTCCAGTGAGGTAAACTGAGAGTTGGCAAAGAGCCAGTCGGCATATGCTTCGAAATCACCGCTAAACACAGAGTCGATCTTCTGGTAGATGTCGGGATGATATTCTTGTGGCACACGCTTGGCGTAAAGTTTCATCAATACCGGCAGTACCTTCTTATCGAGTTCAGGCTCATAATTCTTATAGGATTCAATGAGCCGTTCATTGATGAATGCCTGTTTGTCTTCTTCGGTTCCATCGGTATCGAAACGGAGGATGGTATTGGCAAAGCGGATCAATTCAATGCCGTTGTTGAACGTTTCCAGGAAGTAGGTAGTGTAACGTGCCATCTCATCCGAACTGCTGTAGGCATTTTGAAGCGAGATAAGGGTGCTGTCGTATTTGGCCTTGTGTGCAGGATTGCTCTGTATCCAGTTGTTAAGCCGTTCTTCCAGTTTTTCCTTTTCCGGCAACACACCCAGGTTGTTCAGTGCCTCATTCATGCCCATCGCGTTCTTCCAGTAGTTGGAGCTCCCGGCATGCTTGTTGGCATACTTGATGCG
>CAZRRC010000015.1:41305-43273 GCA_964602395.1 uncultured Proteiniphilum sp.
GCCGGTTTGTTGTCCTTGCCGGCATAAACCCGGAAGACCGAGAAGTCGCCCGTATGCCGTGGCCACATCCAGTTGTCGGTATCACCACCAAACTTGCCCACAGAGGAAGGGGGAGCCACCACCAGTCGCACATCCCGAAAGAGATCGTAAAGCACCACGTAATATTTGTTGCGTGCGTAATAAGGGACAACCCGTGCAGCGGTAAACGGGTCGTTCTCATACTCCTTTATCAGCTCGTTGGAAAGAGAATCAATGGCGAGCTCACGCTGTATTTCACTCAACACCAGTGGCAAATGGGGAACAATCTGATCGGTTACATCCACCATCGACCGCAGAAAGGAAACGGTCAACCCATCCGCATGGAGTTCATCGGCATTGTTTTTGGCAGCAAAACCATCTTTCAGGTAGTCGTGTTCCACGGCACTCAGCTTCTGAATGGCACCATAACCACAGTGGTGATTGGTAAAAATTAATCCGCGTTGCGATACCGCCACGCCGCTACATCCACCGCCAAAGATAACCACCGCATCTTTGAGCGACGACTTTTGTTCATCATATAGACGATTCACAGGAAAAGTAAACCCCAGCTCCTGCATGCGGGCTTCATTCTCTTTGTTCAGTTCCTTGAGCAGCCACATGCCTTCATCGGCGTTGGCTGCACTCACTGCGCACAAGATGGCAAGTGACAAAAAAAGTTTTCTCATATAGTTTATATAAATTAGTAATCAGCGATCAACTCTTTAGCAGCAAACAATGTAGCTGCAGTGGTTGGCAAGAAAGCCTCCAGCGTTTATTTGTATGCTGGCACCTCATTTGAAATATTTCCCGATCAGTGGCCAATGTCGCAAAGGTAACTCCTTTTTAATTAACACTATCAGATAAATCAGGATCAGTGCTGTATTCACTCCCAATCTGAGCCATACACTCCCCATAATCCGGTATGTGATTGTGATCCCTGCAAAAAGGATCATGGAAAGCAGGAAGAAGAGTCCGGCCGATCGTAAATTATATGGGATGGGGTAATTTTTCTGACCCAGAATGTAGGAAATCACCATCATGACCAGGTTGGCAATAAACGATGCCCACGCGCAGGCCATATACCCATAATGGGGAATAAACAACACATTGATGAGGATGGTGATGGCAAAGCCGGTCAGCGACATATAAGCTCCCCAGCGGGTCTGGTCGGTAAGCTTATACCAGAGCGACAGATTGAAGTAGACCCCAAAGAAAAGTTCCCCCAGCAGCACAATGGGCACCACCTTCAGACCGGCGTGGTAGGATGCGGGAATCATATACTTGATGACATCAATATAACCGGTGGTCAGCAGGAAAATAAGCAATCCAAAAACAATGAAATAGCGGGTAGCGTCGCTGAACGACTGCCGGTCGTCGGCCGCCCCCTTGCCGCGTGCAAAGATAAACGGTTCGAACGCATACCGAAAGGCCTGGGTAAACATCACCATGATGATGGCAATCTTGAAGTTCTGCCCGTATATACCCAACTCGGTATATGCGTTTGCCTTGTCGGGATAAAGCCAGGGAAAGACGATCTTGTCCACCGTCTGGTTCAGGATGCCGGCGACACCCAATATCAATATCGGAAAAGAATATTGCAACATACTGCGCAGCAGCACCTTGTCGAAGGTAAACCGGATACGTAATTCCGGCGAGACCAGGAGGAGCTGGATCACCGAAGCCACGAGGTTCGATATCAGGATATAATCCACTCCCTTGTTCAGATCGAACCAGGAGAAGGCTTCCGGGAAATGTGTCTGCAGAAAGGGACAAACCAAAAAGAAAAAAAGATTGAGCAGGATGGTCAGTAGCACGTTAAGCACCTTTATCATAGCGAACCGAGCCGGTCTCTTTTTAAAGCGGAGGCTGGCAAATGGAATCGCAGCCAGCACAGCCACACAAAGAATAATCACGAGCAGCAGCAGGTAATGCGGCTTCAGGGCTGTGCCC
>CAZRRC010000016.1:0-32046 GCA_964602395.1 uncultured Proteiniphilum sp.
TCTTTCTTTATGGCAGAACTCGAAACAACCTGGGATCAGTATTGGTCGTTTTATGCCGAGACAATGAGCGAGGGACGTACGCCCCCGGAGACAGTTTATGAGAATAACCTTACCGCACTTGGCGTGGATGCCATTTCAGGACCCACACCTCCTTTCGGTTATCCCGATCAGGGATGGGGGCAGGGCGACCGCCCAGCCATCACGATGACACACTATGCCGCAGAGACATACTGTCAGTGGTTATCGGCAAAAACAGGAAAGAAATATCGTTTGCCTACCGAGGCTGAGTGGGAATATGCTGCACGTGGTGGCAAGCAGACAGCCTATTTCTTTCCGGGCAGCCCAAAAGATTTTTCTGCACACGGATTCATGCGCAATATTTTTAAACCGAAAACCGACAGCATCAGTGCCTATGTTGTCTATGACATGAATAGCGATAGCCGTACTCAGCCACCTGCTGTTGTTTTAGCCAATCCTTACGGGTTAAAGAACATGCTGGGAAATGTGATGGAATACACGGCCGACAAATATGACCCCGAAGCTTACAGCAAACGATCGGGTGTTACACGCGATCCGCTGGTTACGCAAGGAGATGAGTGGGTGATCCGTGGCGGTAGTTATGTTTCCGATGCTTCCGAAGTGCGGAGTGCTGCCCGGGCGCATACACATCACGAGGCGTGGCTCAAGACCGACCCGCAGCAGCCCAAGAGCATCTGGTGGTATTCCGATATCAAAGGGATCGGTTTTCGTGTAGTATGCGAGCCGGGTGACTCGCTGATAACGCGTTAATAGACAAGGTGCAGGATGCGAGCCAATATTTGACGGCTGACTGCGAATAACGCTATGGACAACTCAACTTTTAATCATATACAATATCCTAAAACAAAGAAAGATGAAAAAAGAAAACAATGTAACCAGAAGATCATTTCTGAAAGCCTCAGCTGTAGCCGGGGCGGTAGGAGTTATCGGAACAGGTTCTGCAGGATTGTTGACCTCCTGTAGCGGATCAGAAAAGGGTAAAAGTGCCAACACCCCCTTGAAAGAGCCGGGAAGCTATTACATTCCCGAACTTCCCGATCTGGCTGCGGACGGTAAAGAACTGAAAGCAGGTGTGGTAGGCTGTGGCGGACGTGGATCGGGTGCTGCCATCAACTTTCTGAATTCAGCCAATGGTGTCACCATCGTGGCGCTGGGAGACGTATTCCAGGACAGGGTAGATAAACTGGCCGATAAACTGAAAGCGGACAAAAATATAGATATCCCCGCCGAGAAACGTTTCGTGGGTCTGGATGCATACAAACAGGTGATCGATAGTGATATTGACATTCTTATCGATGCCACTCCTCCTTTCTTCCGTGCCGAACATTTCAAATATGCAGTAGAAAAGAACAAACACTGCTTTTTGGAAAAACCTATTTGTGTGGATGCAGCTGGATACCGCACCATCGTGGCTGCCGCCAAACAGGCTCAGGCAAAAAACCTCAGCGTAGTTACCGGTACGCAGCGTCACCACCAGCGTAGTTACGTAGAGTCTTATAAGCAAATCATGAATGGAGCCATCGGTGAGATTACCGGTGGAGTAGTATACTGGAACCAAAGCATGCTTTGGTATCGCGAACGTCAGCCACAGTGGAGTGATTTTGAATTTATGGTACGCGACTGGGTGAACTGGAAATGGCTTTCTGGCGATCACATTGTAGAACAGCATGTACACAATATCGACGTCTTCACCTGGTTCTCGGGCCTGAAGCCGGTGAGCGCTGTGGGATTTGGTTCCCGCCAACGTCGTGTGACTGGAGACCAGTATGATAATTTCAGCATCGACTTCACCATGGAGAACGGCATCCACCTGCACAGCATGTGTCGCCAGATCGATGGCTGCGCCAACAATGTGAGCGAGTTCATTCAGGGCACCAAAGGATCCTGGTCTACCAATGGCGGACACGTCATCAAGGATCTGGCTGGTAACGTGATCTGGCAATATGATGGTGAAGCAGAGAAAGCCAGTTTCCAGCAGACCGATCCGTATACACTGGAACATGTGAATCTGGTCAACTGCATCCGTAACAACAAACCCATTGAACAGGCTTCCGAAACAGCGGTTTCCAATATGGCCGCCATCATGGGGCGTGAGTCGGCCTACACAGGACAACAAACTACTTGGGACGCAGTGACCGCCTCTCCGTTGGATTATACCCCGGCCGACTTGAATATCGGCAAAATGAATATGTCCGGATTTACGGTTCCCGTACCGGGAAGCGCCAAATAACAACCTCGTTATGACAATCGACAGAAGAAAATTTATTCAGACCACCCTTGCCGGTACTGCTGCCCTCGCAATTGGAGGTAGTAATTCTGTGGCTTCTGCCAGTCCGAAGAAGGATAAACCTTCTGGTAAGGCGAAATTAAACATCTCTTTTCAGGAAGGCACCGCTCCCGGTGCCAGCCTGAAGGAGAAGTTCGATTTTATGGAAGCACATGGTGTGGTTGGCTTTGAGCCGCATGGCAAGCCTTTGCTCGCAAGGAAACAGGAATTCAAAGATGCCCTAAAAGGACGCAACATTAAAATGAGTGCTGTGTGTGCAGGCTTCGACGGATTTATCCTTTCCACCGATCCGGCTATTCGCAAAAAGTGCCGCGATACGATGGCTGAGCTGATCATCGCCGCTGGTGAATTTGGTTCTACCGGTGTGATCATCGTTCCTGCTTTTAACAATCAGGTGCCGGTGATGCCGCACACGCAGGCGACACGCGACTTCCTTTGTGAGCAGTTCGACGAGATGGGCACGCTGGCACAAAAGCATGGCACGACCGTTATCTTGGAGCCGCTGAATCGCAAAGAAGCTTTCTACCTTCGACTAGTAGCCGATGCGGCCTCCATCTGTCGAGATATCGCCAACCCGGGCGTGACCTGTCTGGGTGATTTCTGGCACATGACATGGGAAGAGACTTGTGATATGGCTGCTTTCCTCGCTGCCGGCAAACACCTGCAACATGTACACATGGCCAGTCGCAAGCGTCGCAGCATGCCTGGAGAAGATGGTGAGGCCGACAATTATGTGAAAGGATTCAAAGGCCTTAAGATGCTGGGGTACGACAAGTATGTCAGCTTTGAGTGCGGCTGTCAGGGCGAACGCGCCGTCGTAGTACCCGCCGCCCTGGAACTGCTTCGCAAACAATGGGAAGAAGCCTGAAGGCATTATTCCTGCTGATCTTATATCGTAAAATGAGCGAAGGATGAATTTCTTTCGCTCATTTTAGTCAATTAAAGGCAAAACTGAGAATATAAATCGACTGATGGATAAGTTAATAAATGCCCTCTCCTCCTACAAAACCAGTATCTTGCTTATGCTTCTGTATGCAATCGGACTGGCAACAGCAACACTTGTGGAGAAGCAGATGAGTACTGAGGCTGCAAAAATGCTGATATATTACTCACCGCTGTTTATCCTTCTGCAGTTTCTGCTGGTGATCAATTTCCTCCTGGTGTTCATCCGATATAACTATATCGAGCGCAAGAAGTGGGCAATGATTGTCGTGCATCTCGCCCTCATCGTGATACTGGGTGGAGCGCTCACCACATTTCTGTTTGGCAAGGAAGGGCAGGTACATATCCGCGAAGGAGAACGAACCGATGTAATGGTGATGCACACCTCCAAAGGAATCAAAACAGAAAAAATGCCTTTTGTGTTGGAACTTATCGATTTCAGGCTACACCGCTATCCGGGATCTCAGAGTCCCTCTTCCTATGAGAGCGATCTGCAGGTGCATATCGATGGGGACGTCCGCGAAACAAAGATATTCATGAACAATGTGCTGGATTTGAAAGGATATCGCTTCTTTCAGGCTTCCTACGATGAGGATGAGCGGGGAACCATTCTTTCGGTGAACAAAGATGTCGCCGGACGTACGATTACCTACAGCGGTTATGCGTTGCTGTTGGTTGGCTTTCTGCTGATGTTCTTTATGCCGAATTCCCGTTTCAGGAAGCTGGGGCGACAACTCAGGGAAGCACGAGAGGAGGCTGGCAAGTTGACTCTCATTGCAGCCATGTTGCTAGTCCCGCTTTTCGCCTTTGGAGAGCCAGACGATTCACTGCACCAAATTGCAATTCCCGAAGATCATGCAGCCCGATTCGGTGCATTGCCGGTACAATTCAACGGGCGGGTCATGCCCATGAACACCTTCTCCTCCGAGATACTACGGAAAATATACAAAGAACAGACTTTTGGTTCTCTCTCTTCCGATCAGTTTCTGCTCGGGCTGCTCTCCATGCCGAAGATGTGGATGGAGGTGCCTTTCATCGCACTTCCGAATGAACAGATCAGTATGCAATATAATCTTCCGAAAGACGTTGCTCCCTATTATCATTTTTTCGATCAGGAGGGGAACTATCGGTTGCTTCCACAGCTGCAGCATATCTATCATCGGCCAGCATCCGAACGAACAGCAGTTGAGAAGGATCTGATTCAACTCGATGAGCGTATCCACATCGTCTATCAGCTAATCCATTATACCATGCCGGGCATCTTTCCAAATCCGGGCGATCCCTCTCACACCTGGTACGCACCAGGTGATGATCTCTCCGATTTTCACCCTCAGGACTCACTGTTTATTGCCGGTATTTTTAACCAATATCTGTCGGAAGTGCGACTGGCACTGCAGCATGGCGACTGGAGCAAAGCCAATGAACGACTGGATGACATTGCCCGCTATCAGCAAAAGAATGACAAAGCTTCGCTCATTCACCCTAAAAAGATCGATGCTGAAGTACGCTACAACCAGATGAATATCTTTAGCCGCACCAGAACAGGTTATTTCATTTTCGGTGGAATCCTTTTGATCCTTGCGTTCGTGCAAATGTGGCAGAGACGCGATTGGCTGCGTAGCGTGATATTTTCAGCAGTTGTTTTTATTGTGTCTCTCTTTATTTATCATACCGCGGGGATAGCTTTGCGGTGGTATATTTCGGGTTATGCACCCTGGAGCAACTCCTATGAAACCATGGTTTATGTGGCCTGGGCTACGGTACTCGCGGGCTTCATCTTTGGCCGTAAAAACAACCTTACCCTGGCTTTGGCGACTCTTTTCGGAGGTGTTATTCTCTTTGTCTCCGGCCTCAACTGGATGGATCCACAAATCAACACACTCGTACCGGTATTGAAATCGCCTTGGCTCATGTTTCATGTGGCGGTGATTGTGGCGGCTTACGGATTCTTTGGAATCAGCTTTCTTCTAGGTATTACCAACCTCTTCCTGATGGCTTTTTCAAAAAAGAGTCTCTCCCTGTCGATTCGTATCAAGGAACTGACCATCATCAATAACCTGTCGCTGCTGGTGGGACTTGCCTTGATGACCATCGGCACTTTTCTGGGTGCCATCTGGGCTAACGAGTCATGGGGCCGCTATTGGGGCTGGGATCCCAAAGAGACCTGGGCCTTGATTACCATCGTGGTCTATTCCATTGTCACCCATCTCCATTTGGTGAAAAAGTGGCAGAGTGAATGGAGGTTCAATCTGATGTCGGTTTTTGCTTTTTCTTCTGTGCTGATGACTTTCTTTGGAGTGAATTATTTCCTGAGCGGGATGCACTCTTACGGGCAAACCAATAGCAACGCTGCTGTTTTTTTGTATATTGCAGCTGCTTTCGTGGCGCTGGGCATATTGGGAGGTGTTTCTCACAGAAAGTAAGTCGGTGATAATTCAAATTTACTACGTAAATTTAGATGTTTGCTGCGTTCGGAAAAATGCAAACAAGTTTGACTTTGCTCTCACTGATCGCTCACATTCAATGGCAGCGTGAAGCGAATAAGAGCGTTAACCAAATAAAGTGAGCGTAGCGAACAAGCAACACGAACGAAGTGAGTAAATAGCGTGCGTAGCACAAATAACGTGAACGAAAAGAACAAATAATGCGCAGCAAAGATATGATACACTGGGGTTTTATTGGTTGCGGGAACGTGACGGAAAAGAAAAGCGGACCAGCCTTCAGCAAGGTGGAAGGTTCGGATGTTGTTGCGGTGATGCGGCGCGACATGGACAAGGCAAAAGATTATGCTCGTCGACATGGTGTAGGGAAATGGTACGACAATGCAGCGGATCTGATCAATGACCCGCAGGTGAATGCGGTGTATGTGGCTACCCCTCCCGGTTCCCATGCGGAACATGCCATTGCAGCCATGAGGGCCGGTAAGCCTGTCTATGTAGAGAAACCGATGGCTGCCTCTTATGAGGAGTGCCTCCAGATGAACCAAGTTTCAGCAGAGACCGGTATTCCTTGCTTTGTCGCCTATTATCGCCGCACGCTTCCTTATTTTCTCAGAGTGAAACAGTTGATAGACGATGGTTTATTGGGTGAAATCTCTACCGTGCAGATACATTTTGCCATTCCGCCCTATGCGACCGATTATGATCGGGAAAATCTCTCCTGGCGGGTGAAAAAAGAGATTGCTGGAGCCGGTTATTTTTATGACCTTGCATCCCATCAGTTCGATCTGCTTGATTTTCTGTTTGGAGAGATTGAACAGACAGAAGGATTTTCGGAAAATAGGGCAGGTTTATATGATGTAGAAGATACCGTAGCGGCTGCTTTCAGATTCCAATCGGGAATTTTGGGAAGTGGAAGCTGGAGCTTCGTTGCTCCGAAAGATACTCGAACTGACCGGATCGATGTGGTGGGTACAATGGGAAAACTTTCCTTTTCCACATTCGATTTCTCACCCATCATTTTGGAGTCAATTAATGGAAATCAGGAGTTTAGAGAAGAAAATCCCGAAAATATTCAGTTTTACCTGATTCAGCAAATCGTAAATTACCTGAATGGCCAGGGTGAGCTACCTGTTAGCACAGGTGCAACTGCACAACGTACAAATTGTATAATGGATAAAATTTTAGGATAATTTCCCATCGCTTCTCTTCGCATACCGCCATATCTGCCATGAGTTGACCAGGTTCTGCCATAGGACATAGGCCCCCGGCCCGAGCGTAGCCAGTGGATTTAGATATGTTTGGGTGAGCCAGATGGCAAGCACGGTGTTCTTTTGTCCCAATCCCTGTCCACCGGCGACCGTCCATCCGAAATGTTTACCTATCTTTCTGCCAAACAAGAACTGGAGGAGACAAATCAGCAGTGAGGTGACAGCGATGATTATCTCCAGTGTGTAGTTGCCGTCGTCCTGCAAACGAACATATTGGGTCACATTGCCGATCACCACGGTGAGTGCGGCTGCCCAAAGGTAGAAGGAGATAATTTGCGCAGACCGGATCTTTTTATGCACACGGGGAGCGGTTTTCTGTAAAATGAAAGCCAGCAGGAAGGGTATGACGAGAATGGGCATCACCTTCAGCAATATATGCCAAAAGGAGGAGGCAAAGGAGACCTCTACACTACTTTCTCCCACGACTGATAGAAACAAGGGAGCAATAAATGCCACGGAAAGATTGCTGATGATGGAGTAGGCGGCTGTCACAGAGATGCTTCCCCCAAGGATTCCGGCCACAACCGGCGCCGATGTAGCTGTGGCGGTCAGCACACAGATCATGGCGGCCTGAGCCAGTATTTCGTTAAATGGTCTCAGAATCAGATATACCAGTGCACTTCCAAAATATTGTATGGCAAGGAGGATAAAATGAAATTTGTTTAATCTGATGTCACTCCAGCTTACCCGACAATAGGTAATAAAGAGCATGAGAGAGAGCAGGTAAGGGATAACCGGTGAAAAAATAGCAAGCTGTTTGTGAAAAGTGATCCCCAGGATCATCGCGACGGGGAGCAGATATTTCTCGATATATTTCTGCATATCAGTTGTAATAGTTCGCAGGCGTGCTGGATGGTTTTGATGAGCGGAGCATATCCTTGAGACGGATATCCAGCATCCATTGTTTGCGATCGAATACGAAGTCGGTGATAAATTTCTCTATCTCAGGAAGAAACTCTCTCATGGGATATTCCGATACTTCGTGGCCAATATCCTCCATGGAGTAAAAAAGGTAGGGGTACCTTTCTTCCCTAAATCTTTTGGTGAGTGATTTGGATCCGAACATGCCCAATTTAAACAAACGGGTATTGTTGTAAGGTACCAGTTTGTCGGCACTGCCATGAAAAAAGAGGGTCGGGGCGGGTCGTTGCGTATAAGAGGGCAAGCCCTCTTTGCTGAAGATGCCGCCTGCAAAAGAGATGACACCGGCATATCGGAAATCATCCGGCAGTACTTTGGCCACGGGATGGTTGTCTCGTTCCATATAATCGGCCTGCAATACCGTGATGGCACCCGCGCTCGAACCGCTGATAATAACGAGCGAAGGATCAATGTTCAGTTCATCGGCATGTTCCAGCAGATAATTTGTTGCGGCATACAAATCGGTCACAGCCATTTCAATGGCCTGCTGGAGCGGCTTGAAATTTAAAAGACCCGGAGCCTCTTTCCCTTTCATACCCAACCGGTAATCAATCGAGGCCACGGTAAATCCTTTGTTGGCAAAATATTGAAAATAGGGAAGATAATATGCAGCATCGCGCTCACCCTCCTTGAATCCCCCGCCAAATACAAATACAAGACAAGGTTGTGGCAGGATGGTTGCAGAGTCGGTTTTGTATAGATCGAGTTGCAACTGGATACCCTCTACCTCCTTATAAATGCGGGTTTCTTTTTGCAGCGTTCCTGCAAGCAGCACAATGGGCAGGAGCAGCGCTGCAATAGCTATAAAACCCCTTTTGTGTAACATAATCTTACGATTGAATAAATTGGGTGACCAGTTTAAGTGTTTCTTCCTTCGCACGGTCGAAGTCGTCATTACACACCACCACATCGAACTGGGGTGCAAAACTCATTTCATACTCTGCTTTAGCAAGTCGGTTTTCAATCACCTGCGGCGTGTCGGTAGCCCTTTTCTCAAGCCGCTCACGCAATACCTCCACCGAGGGTGGCATCACGAAGATGCTCAGTGCCTGACTGTCGTAGTATTTCTTGATGTTCAACCCTCCAATGCAATCCACGTCGAAGACTACATTGCTACCTTCTTCAAGAATGCGGTCAACTTCGCTTTTCAATGTGCCATAAAACTTGTCGGTATAAACCTCTTCATATTCGAGAAACTCATCGTTGGCGATGCGCTTACGAAATTCCGCTGGTGTAAGGAAAAAATATTCTACCCCATTCTTCTCGTCACCACGGGGTAGACGGCTGGTTGCCGAAATGGAAAACCGAAGATCCAATCCCTGTGCCAGCAGATATCTGACGAGTGTGGACTTACCCGCACCGGAGGGAGCTGAAAATATGATTAGTTTAGCCATACATGATAATTGTTCAGGTAGCAAACCCTTTGTTGATAAACTGCTGCTACAGAATATTTAAAATTTGTTCTTTGATCTGCTCCAGCTCATCCTTCATTTGCACCACGATACGTTGCATGCCCGATTGGTTGGACTTTGAACCGAGTGTGTTGATTTCACGCCCAATCTCCTGTGCGATAAAACCTAGTTTCTTCCCTTGAGAACGACTGTCGGCAAGCGTTTCCGTAAAGTAATCGAGATGATGGGCCAGGCGGGTCTTCTCCTCGTTTACATCGAGCTTCTCAATATAATAAATCATCTCCTGCTCGAAACGGTTTTTGTCGTATTCTATTCCCTCCAGGTTATGCAAGCCATCATATATACGGTTTTTGATAGTCTCTATGCGTTCCGTCTCAAAAGGTTCCACTTCTGCCAATAGCGCGCGAATAAGCTGTATCTTTTCTGTCAACACCCGGGTCAGCATCTCCCCTTCTTGTTTACGGAAGGCAATCACTTCTTCTACAGCCTGGATGACAGCCTCTTCAATGGTATCCCATTCTCCCTCATCCAATGCGTCTGCCTCCTGTTTCATCACATCAGGCAAACGCAGCAACAACGAGAACCACTCCTGTGGGGGAGATATATTCAGTTCGACAGCCATATCGCTGATCTCGCGATGATACTGACCCACTACCTGGTGGTCGATTTTCGATGACACATTTTTGGAGATCACCTCCACATTCAAGGAGAGATCAACTTTACCTCGTTCCAGCCGGCTCGCTAGTGTGTTGCGTAGCGCAATCTCCTTCTCGCGGTAAATGAGAGGAAGACGTGTGAACAAATCAAATTGTTTGCTGTTCAGAGATTTTATTTCAATTGTGATTTTTTTGTTGGGGAGCTCGGCTACCGCTTTGCCATATCCCGTCATGGATAATGCCATTTTTTTTGTTTTGCACAAAGGTAGCATTTTTGACTGAAACAGGAATGCTTTGACATCGAAACTTCATCAGCTCCGGCGCAGAATAATCAGAGGTAGCTTCAAGCATTTTCTTTGCGCAGGGATTCACGCTCTTTCTCTTTCAATGCCCGTTCTGCTTTATCCTGTTCGTCAGCCAAACGGAGCAGACGCCTGCTTTCCACAAGATTCGATATAAACAAGAAGAGACAGGCTACTGTAGCGAGGAACTTAAGAGAACCCGGAACAAATACCTCGATGGTGATAATGGTACCTAAAAGCAGGCGCACTTCGGTGGGTCCGAATATGCCCGAGTCAATGGAATACTGACCGCCAATTTTGTATCGGAGCTGTGCGGTGATCATTTCCCATCCGTAGAGTACCACGAACATGTATCCGGCATATTTCCAAAGACCAGGAATAAAGATGGTGAATCCAAGACCAATGAGAATGGTCCCAACCCAGTCTACCGTGACGTCGAGCGAGAAACCATACCACTTACGGGGTTTATTGCGGTAGTATGCCAGACGGCCGTCGAGTGAGTCACCCACCCAGTTGATGATAAAGCCGAGCAGCGACAACAACAGCCAGTAACGACCAAAGTAAGCCCCCAGTACAAAACTGGATGCTACTATTAGGTTGCCGAAAAAACCAATGGCCGTGAGCCCGTCTGAACTAATCCACGAAGGTACCTTCTGTACCAGATATGCAATGCTTTTCTGTTCCCACTCGCGAAGTATGTTGGTTCTTTGCCTGTCTGTGGCGATGAGCCTGAGCGACGTCGCCATGCTTTTTTTACTATTTTTCATCACCTGGGTTCTTTTTGTGAATCATCTTAACATGGCAAAAGTAAGGATTAAATTGTCATGTTACAAATTTGTTTCCGAAAAAATGGGCTCATCTATTTCATGAAAAAATAAAAAGCCGTCCTCTACGGGACGGCTTTTTATAAGATTGAGATTGACTATCTTACTTTTCTACATTCTCATCCTCAGTGGGTACAATCAGCTTGTATCCTTTTCCATGGATGTTGATAATTTCGATATTGGGTTCGGGTTTCAACAGTTTACGCAGTTTGGTGATGTACACGTCCATGCTGCGTGCATTGAAATAGGTATCCTCTTCCCATATCTGTTTCAACGCGTGATTGCGTTCCAGAATGTCATTGGCGTGAGAACAAAGGAGTGACAACAGTTCCGATTCCTTGGTAGTAAGCTTTGTTTGCGTATCACCAATAATCAGGATCTGTTTTTGCGTGTCAAAAGTCATCGTGCCAAAAATGTACACTTGCTGCTCTTTGCTCTTTTTACCTTTCACCCGACGGATGATGGCTTCAATGCGCAGCACCAGTTCTTCCATACTGAAAGGTTTGGTGATGTAGTCGTCGGCTCCTGCTTTGAAACCTTCCAGTACATCCTCTTTCATATTCTTGGCCGTAAGGAAGATCACCGGGATCTCCGTATTGATTGTTCTGATCTCTTTCACCAGCGTTACGCCGTCTTTCTTGGGCATCATCACATCTACAATGCACAAGTCGTATTTTGTTTTTACAAATCCTTTGAAACCGGCCTCTCCATCGGGAAACAGATCGGTGTCAAAACCTTTTGCCTGGAGATATTCTCGCAGCAACATGCCAAGATTCTCATCATCTTCGCATAAAAAAATTTTTAATTTCTCTTCCATATCATTTTTCTGTTATTACGGGTAAACTAATTATAAATTTTGTTCCTTTACCTAAATCACTTTCGGCACGAATGGTGCCGTTCACATCGGTTACGATTTTCTTTACGTATGCCAGTCCCAGCCCGAAGCCTTTCACATCATGTCGGTTACCGGTATGAACACGGTAAAACCGTTCAAATACTTTTTTTGCATCCTCCTTTTTCATACCGATGCCATTGTCTTCGATTGAAATAATGATTTTACTGCCTTCATTTCTTGTACGAATCATTAGTTCAGGCGCTACATCCCTTTTTCGATATTTCAATGCATTGTCGAGAATGTTGAAAAGGACATTGGTGAAATGCATCTCATCCACCTTTATCGTGGAATGCTCGGCTTGTAAATCTACATCGAGGGTGCCACCCAGTTTTTCGACTTTGAGTACATGGGTGTTGGCTACACTCACGACCAAATCGTTCACATCCATCTCTTTCATCTTCAACATAGTTTTCTGTTTATCGAAGAGTGACATCTGCAGTACCTTCTCCACTTGAAAACTCAATCGCTTTGTCTCATCATGGATTACGCCTGTGACATGCTTAAATACATCGGGCGATTTCAGGATGGACTCATCCTTGAGCATCTGGGAAGCGAGTGAGATGGTGGAAACGGGCGTCTTCAGCTCATGTGTCATGTTGTTGATAAAATCATTCTTCATCTCCGACAAACGCTTTTGTCTGAACAGAGATACCACCGTAAATATAAACGTTATTAGCAGAATAAACGTGAATATAAGCGAAGGTATGAAAAAGGAAAGTTCACTGTACACATAATTTCTTTTAGTCGGAAAATAAGCCCTTAACCTGTTTAATTTTGCCGGTGGATCGTTGGGAAAAAGAATCTGGGTATATACCGCATCCTGGTATTTTGTGGAAAATCCGGGAGACGAATAAATCACCTTGTTGTTAAAATCCACTATCTGAAAACTGAACGGCTCATTCAACCCGTTGTATGATAGCTCATAACGAATATACTGTTCCACCCTGCTGAAATCAATCCGCTCCTCTATCGGTTCGTTACTTGCCCGGTTCAGAATTTTAAAAATAACCTCATCAAGTAGCACCCGTTCGTGCAGATATCTTTTCGACAGGGATTGCTGCATATCATACTGCGTTTTAGAAATTGTACTGACACCCTGGTTGGGCGACAGAAACACCCTATCACGCTGCTCTTGTGGACTTGTGGACTGCCGTATGATATCTAAAGCTATTCTTGTTTCACTCCCATCGGGATTGGTCATAGCAGCTGTTGTTTGCTCACGGGTAATTTGTGTACCCTGAGGTTGGTTGTACTGCGAATATCTGTTCTCCGATTCAATCATATCCTGTTCCAGATAATCACGTGTCTGATCCTGCTCGAGGTCTTTCATCACGTTATAAAGACTCCTTGTTACCTGTTCATCGAACTGTTGTGAACGGATGGTCATGCTCGTTCGCATGTACCTGACTTGCAGGAATAACAGAGCGAGAAACGCGGAAAACATCACCAGGGCAAGCAACCAAATTGTCGATTTTTTCATCTTACTTACTCCTTTTTACTTTCAATTTTGCATTTCAAAGATCGTTTGTTGCTTTTAATTTAACAAATAAACGACTTTTTTGTTTAACATATCCTCTTAAAATTAAAAAAAAGCGTAAAAAATCAACGCATATCTCAATTATTAAGATAAATTTAGTTTTAATTGTTTGTATTTAATTTTTTTTAAAATAAAACCTGTTGCTATATCGATTACTTCCATTGGCTGGTCTTTCCGATTACCTGCTATTGATTCAGATTGAACCGCAGGCTTATTCCCGCACTTGTGTTGGCAGTAGCGTAGGTGCCGGAGGAGACTAAGGGCTTGTTAAGGACCTTGTCGTAGAAGGCACGCAGGGTGGTTGTGCTGCTCAGGGCATAATCGGCTGCAAAACGAATAGAGGTGGTTTGTATTCCACCTGTAGCCTGTGTGAATCCGCTTTCAATTTTTCTGATCAGCGTGCGTGTAAGTTTATGTGATATATCTAGCTTGATATTCAAATCGTTATTGAATTGCGAGGCGGAGTTGTCTGCTGTCGGACGCCGTACGCCTTGAGCAGAGGAAGCACGGCGCCGTGTCCCGGTGTTGTTCTGTGAACCGATGCCGATGATGCGATCGAAGTGAGCGATGCGATAACCCAGTCCCACAACCATGTCGTTGTCGCTTGTCTCCACAATCTGTACCGAGGAAAGATTCAGGTTCACCGTTCTTGTACGATTTAGACGCAATCCAAGATTCAGATCGTTGAGGAAAACACTCCTCATCTCGATGAGGGGATTGAAGCTTTCCACAATGCTTGCAGAAGAGATGTCGAAGGGTGATGAGGGGAGCGGAGCCCCCGAGGCGGCATCGCGAATAAACCCCAGCTCATTGCCATCGCTGGCCGGTATCCAGCTCAGAAAGGAGCCAAATGATCCTATTCTGTATTGGGATAGATACTGGTGGTGAAGGGTGAGCGATCTGAGGTACGTTTGCAATGCAGGAAACGCAGTGGTCATGTTGTAGGTAACATGCCAGTTCGGTAACATGGAGGAGATATCGGGGAAGGCACCAAGACCAATCTTGGCCGGATCTTTACCCGTGTAGGCAGCCAGAAAGGATGGAATGAGCACGTTGGCTGAATTACGCTGTACATCGCCCACAGTAGGATTAAAGGGTTCTCCGCTGAGGCTGCTTCCCGAAAGAAATCCTCTGGAGGGATAATAGGTCGCTGTATATTTTGAGCGCACCCGGTTGGCCATTTCCTCCCGGTATGTCTGGAGACGCGCAAAAGATGCAGAATGGTAATTGTTGTCTGCGGTAGCATGTTCAAATGCAGACGAGAAAGAGAAGATGCTCATGGCAAAACTGCCACCACCAGTTGTGGGCATTCCTTCAAACATATATTGCATTTCTGTGCGTTGGTTCTTTTCATGCAACGCGTGCAAATTAATACTGAGACCCGGCAGGGGGTCGATGGTGGCATCGAGTCGGATATTCTGTGTCCGGTTGAAGATGGCCGGTCTGAGGTTCTCTTCGTTGATCACCAGTTGATTTTGGGCCAGACTTTTCCTGACAAACTTTTCTCCACCTTCCAGTCCAAAGGCAAAACTCAGTCCTGGAAGAAGACCGGATGCACTTCTCTGTTGCCCGAAGAAATCACCGATGTCAGGGTTATATCCCGGGAGATCGGTTCGGGTCTTGTAACCGATTTGTAGGTTTATCTGTCGCACCATAGTCATTACGCGAGCAAGCGATTGTGCCACATCGTGCACAACAAATCCGTTCCGGGGTTTATTGTCGCGCAGTTCTCTGTCGGAGCCGTTGTTTGCCTGTCGCAGGAAAGCTATTTTGTTGTAGAGCGAATGCAAATTAAACCGACTCTGCAGCGTGAAGGAGAGGTCGTTCTGCAGGTAATTTCCCATATTTTCTTCCTCAATCAGGGCACCGCGTTCCCATCGGTATCCTGCGTTGTAAGCTGCGCTGGAGCTGATCCAGTCCAGTGCGGCTATTTGTGCGAAGGGTAGGGTGTAGGTGATGTCGGTCATTTGTGTATAACGGAGGGGTTTACCCAGTTCACGGATGCTTTGCATCACCGAATCTTTCCATACCTCATAGTCGCTTCGGTTGATCTGCTTGTTGACCTGCAGGTAGGGCTCCTCAATCTCTGCCACAGTGCCAGAGCGAAATGAAGCATGCAGGTTTCTCGTGAGATCCCAGGTAAGTGCGAAATTTCGGTCCCAATAGAAGTCGCTGCTAAATGAGAGGTATGTATCTAAGTCGCGCAGCTTTGTTTCCTGATAGTGACGTGTGATGATGTTACTTATCCGGATGTTGTTGGGCAGATAATTGAAATGGAGAGGTCCCCATGGTTTCATATTTGGGCTGTAGTTGTAATGTGCCTGCAACGAAAAATCTCTTACTGATGCGTATTCGGTATCCGGCCTGCGGTGGTTTTCTTCATTCCTCGAAAAGCCGAAGCCGAAGTTTGCCGGATCATAAGGCATGGGATTTTTACTTTTCAGATCGACCTTCACATTGTGGAGACTCAGACTCTGCATGCTGCTGCGGGTGAGAGATACATTTTTCAATGAGTCGCGTATGGCTCGATTGCCGGCACTGTGCAACGTTTCCTTTAACAGGATATCCTGATTGAATGGATCATAGAGTGGGGCAGAAGTTTCGTTGGACCATGCATAATGAAGAGGGGCTGAAATCTTTGCTTTCTTGGGAAGAAATCGTCCCAGTTCCAGGTTTAAGGTGAGATGCTGTGCGCTATAATCATCGTTGCGCCGTTGCTGCAAACGCTGGTCGAGGGCTCCGAATCCGGCAGTTTCTTTGCGTCCCGAGAAGTGAACCATTCCCAAATCGGAGAGTGCCAGGTTCACATCTCCCTGTGCCGCCCAACCTCCTTTTTCGTCGAATTCACTCAGTCTCATTTCGTTCACCCAGATCTCTCCCGATCTCTCCTCCAAGCTGTTATTCCGGATGCCGATCATCATCACCTTCACCTCTGCCAAAGAAGGATTTCCCACGATGCTTATCCTGTTGTCCGGTTTATCGGGATCAGACTGCGTGTAGGGCATGAAATAATCGATTCCGCTCCCGGGAGACTGGTCCGCATTGCGATTGATTTTCAGATTGGTGAACAGCTCCAGGGGAAAGTCGAACATGTTTTCCAGAGGCCACACAGCCAACTGTCCCGAAGAGGTGTGGGCGCTATATTGCCCTTGGGGGGTGAGGCGAAGGGGGATCTCGTATTCGTAAAAGTTGTTCCGGTAGTCCGATCCCAGTCGCAGGAAGATGGAGAGATCGCCGTCCTGCAGTGTGTTTGTATCGTCCTGCAATGCTTCGGCATGCACGAACATCTGCATTCTCTTATAGCGACGCAGATCGTGTAGGCTGTTCTTGTACACCGCTCGGGAATCGCCCGGGTCAAGTCGGTTCACCTTCAGTGAGAGCGACTGCTCGTTCTCCTGCCGCAGTTGCGGTTGCCCCGGATCCAGTATACGTGTCACGCCGGGAGGCATGAGGTAGTTGACCGGTGTCCTGCTGCCATTCTCTTCAATGTTCACTGCCGATATCTCCAGGCTGCCATTCCCAGTGAGGGCCCCGCCGGAGAGGAGATCGTTGTTGTAGCTCCTCCATTCGCTGCGCACCAGTTCCAGGGTGGCAAAACGTAGAAACAGCGGTTCTTCGAATCCGGTGAGAAACATCCGCATAAAACGGATGTTGTGAAACCCCTGTATGTTGCCGACCCGGGTCTGATATTCGCGAAGAGGTATCCTGAACTGATACCATGTTACAGGGCTGTCGGTTCCATTGCGCAACTTCACACTCACCTCCCTTTTGTCGGTGATGAAATTGGAGCCTACCTCCATGGCTCCATGACGAAGGGATACTTTGTATTGGAAGTAGGATTCATTTCCATTCATTGTGTGATCGTTGTCGATATCTTCTACGTCGGGAGTGGTGCGTGAAGCGCTGTGATAGGGGTCATTCTCTTCCGGGGCCAGCGAGTTACCCTCGGTACCGTTGTAATATTTATAGCGGTCGAGGATGCCCAGCTGCTGCCTGTCTTGTTCTTCTCCGCGGTAATGCCTGAAGCTGTCGCCTGCAGGATCATTGAGCGGTGAATGGGCATCCTCTTGCATTCGCGCCAGTGTCTCTCCTGTAAGACGTGGTTTCAGCTCATCGAGATAAGCAGCGTAGGTGGGAAATGTTTTCTCCTCTTCGCTGCTTAGGCCGTTCAGTCCCACATCCTGCATCCTGCGTGATTCCATTCCCAGGGAGTTGTCGAAGCCATACACGGTGGACTGTCTTTTGGGATATTTTCCCCATACCGAAAGGCCTACAGCTGTTGTGTCCTCAATCACAGGCAACCCGTTTTCAAAGAACTTCTTCCCGTCTTTGAGGATATCTTCCGATATCTCGCCGAGGTTAAAATAGAGGTCACCACCCTGTGCAGTACCCAGCGTGTCATTCACGAAGGGATTCATCAGCCAGAATTCAATATACTCGATGTTGGCAGCTTCAAAATCGCGGGTCTCCATGCGACGGGTGATGCCACCCCAGCGCTGGCGAGGATTATGGAGCCAGCCGTTTCCGTCGACATCGGTATCGAGGTTGTAGGGCCCTCTTTCGTGCGGGTAGTAGGAGAGATTCAATACGGGCAACGTGGTCGGCTGGCCATATAATGCATCCCGGTTGGGAAAGATCTCCCGCTCATAGATCTCTCTCACCCTGTGATCGGAAAGCTGGTCGGCATCATTTCTGATGTGCGCGGGTGTGAGGTTGGAGTTTCTTCGGGTAAAGATGCCGTCGATGTAAAACCAGGCCAGATGAGCCCTGTTTTTTCCATAATCGATGTGGTTTGAAAGCGATGCCTCCGGGAAAAGAGCGGAGGAGGTGTTGTTGTAAGGTGTGGCCGCGAGCGACCAGGCATATGGCGTACGCAGGTCGATGGCTGAGGTGGAAGATTCAAAGTCATCAAGATAAGAATAGCCGCCGGTATATTTGTTTTTGTAATGACCCGGAATCATTTGTGCAAAAGCAAGATTTGCCGTCAGCTGAGAGGGTGCTGTGGCTTCCACGAAAGGGAGCTTGTCGAGGAGGTTTGTGATGAGATACGACTGTTTTGTGTAGTTCATATGGGTACCCCACAAGGTGTTTTTGGCCGATTCATCACCAAAAGCCGCTTTCATGGTGAGTGGCTTTTCAGAATAGTGCATCAGCGTGGCACCCAGAGAGAGATGCTTAGAGAAATCGTACTGCAGGTCGATACCCATCAACGTTTTTCGTTGCATTTGTGTCAGCTGCTGATTCTCGATCGTGACACTTACGGGTGTCCCTGCTGAGAGGATGGCCTGATTGATGATGTTCACCGTGCCGGAGAGATAGTCCACTGTGTAGTCGACCCCCTCGGTGAGTGGCACACCTGCGGCGGTTACCCGTACCGATCCCCGGGCTACGTTCATGGCATTCAGGTTGATCTCAGAGCCTGAGGAGCCCCTGTATTCACCGCTGATACGGAATTTGTTTTTCTCCGGAAGCTGCCGAGCCATTGTCAGTGTGGAGTCATAAAGTTCCTGATAAACATATTTAGCAGCAACGAGATCGTTGTCAATTTTTTTGCGCAGGTAAGAACCAAACGGCTCCACCACAGGGAAGATAATAAGTCCATTTTGGGTATCCACGGTATAGCCTTCCAGAAAGTCGAAGTTGCCATCGGGGGAAGGATCATTCCGGTTGTTTAACCGGTCGAGGTGCAGCAGTTGCAGCAGCAATTGATCCCGTAGGCCGCTTTCGGGAAGAAAATTCAGATACACCCCTGCCGTATCGCTTTGCCAGGTGATCTGTAACCGGAACCGATCGCGTTGCACATTGTAGACTCCGTGACCAATGGAGTAGATATTTTTCATCATCAGATCCCAGGTGTAGGCTTTTGGCGACAGCGACACCGGCTTGAGTAGCTTCAGGAAAAGTGCCTCGCTGTTGCTGGCGCCCGCGCTGTCACCGCCAACATCTGCTGAAAACTCTCCTACCTGATATACCTCACCCCGGTAGATAAACTCATATGCTACCGCCAGCACCTCATCGGGTTGTAGCGGCATGTTCAGAGAGAGGTATCCCAGTTGAGGCTGGAAAGTATACTCCGATGGAGTGAGGAGACGTGCATTCTCCAGTTTCTCATAATCCACCCCATCGATGACACTGCCCGGGAGAGTGTACGCTGCCTCGCCGGGTATTCTCGCTCCAGCCCAGATGCCGGAGAGTTGCTCATACAACGTGTTGGCGTGGTTGTGTGGTACCTCTACTGCCCCTTGCGACATCCATTCGTTGTGGTGGATATGATCCCGCTCACCCAGATCGGCAAAGGCAACGATATTCCTCGCCTGTGCATAATCACCCCGTTTGTTGGTTACCCATACTTCCATTCTGGTGATGGAGACGGCAGACTGAATGTAAGGCATCTTTTCCAGCGCTTCGTCATACTTTTCCCGAAACCAATAGCCCAAAAAGAAGTGCCTGTTCTCCTCATACTGGTCGGCAGAGAATTCATAAGGTGTTGTCTGTATTCCTCCGCGGGTGTTGATGGTTTGCGACTCCGATTGTTGCTGTGAAAAGAGGCTGTTTACGCGGAGTTTCCCAAACTGAAGTTCCGACTTAATTCCGAAAAGTGCCGTACCTGCCTGAATGAGTGAGTTGTTGGTGTTCATACTCACGTTGCCCGCTTCAATATGTTGGATGATTTCGTCCTCATCACCCTGATAGGCGAGTTTGAGCTGCTTGCTTTGAAAGTCGAAGGTGGCTTCGGTGTCATAATGGATGTCGAAATCTATTTTATCGCCCACCTTTGCATTCACATTGAGCTGGATCTGTTGGTCAAAGTCGAACATGGTTCGTTTGCGGGCACGCTGTGGAAGAGTTGGGTTGTCGGTGATATTCCGGTTCATGCCTGCTGATATCTCTACCGAACCTTGTGTGTTGAGCCGCAAACCGCCCGGGCCGAATATGGTTCCCGACCGATCTTTCTTTTTTCGCATTTGGGCAGGGAAAATAGGCTTTGAAAGGGGCTGGAGATACGGCTGTAGACTGTCGGCATGGAGTGCGTTGCGCTTCCGGAAATAGTCGGTCTGTGCTTGGCGCAGCCTGTATTCCATATATTCACGCGATGTCATGGAGTAGGGGGTACCCACCACGATGTCGGCTATTTTGTTTTCGAAGATGTATAGTCCGGAGAGGTGATCATAATGCACTTCTGTTCGTATGCCCGATAAATTGGTTTGGGCATGAAGCAGATACATCCCATTCATGGTAAACAGGAGGAAGAGAAGGAGTATGTGAATGAATTTTTTCAGAGAAACAACAGCTATACGATTTTTTACCAAAAAATGCGTATTACGTAATCAAGCCGCTGTCTATAATCTCTTCAATGCTTCTTTGATGACACCCTCTACCAGCAAAGAAGGCGACTCGCGGATAATTTTTGAAACCACTTTTTGCGAGGCTGTCTGTACAAAACCGAGCATCACCAGCGCCGAGACGGCAGCATGGCCTGTTTCGGAAAGATCGGCTTTGGCCGGGAGCTGTATGGTTCCGCTCTCATCGGTAAATTTGATCTTGTCTTTGAGGTCTACGATGATGCGTTGTGCTGTTTTTGCGCCGATACCTTTCACCGATTGTAATACGGCAGTATTCTCTGTGGCAATCACGTTCTCCAGCTCTTTGGAGCTGAGAGAAGAGAGAATGATTCGTGCAGTGCTGGTACCTACTCCCGACACACTGATCAGTAGCAGGAAGAGTTCCCGCTCATGTTTATCCATAAATCCGAATAAAACATGTGCATCATCGCGGATCACTTCATGCACGTAGAGTTTTGCTGCAGGTTTGTTGTTGAGGGCGCCGTAGGTGTTGAGTGAGATATTCAGCTGATACCCGATGCCTCCGCATTCAATGGTGACGTTTGTGGGCGCCAGTTCGGCCACATCACCCTTAATATAGTCTATCATATTCGATGCATTCAATTACACCATTTCCAGGTTTCTTTTCTTCTTAAGTCGGAAAATGGCAGGGGTTGATTACGTAATACCGAACATATAACGGTGAAAAACGTAGAAAAGTATTTTATTAGGAAAATTTGTGTCCTTTGGCCAGTCCCCCCTCGCCGGTTTCCTTGTACAGTGAGGGAAGGTCGTGTCCCGTCTCTTTCATTACATTCACCACACGATCGAACGAGACCCGATGGATTCCGTCTGTAAAGGAGGCGTAGAGATTGGCATCCAGAGCACGTGCGGCGGCATAGGCGTTGCGTTCGATACAGGGTATTTGTACCAGTCCGCAAACCGGATCACAGGTCATTCCCAGATGGTGCTCCAGCCCCATCTCTGCAGCATATTCAATCTGGGCGGGACTGCCTCCGAAGAGCTGGTTGGCAGCAGCTGCAGCCATGGCACAAGCTACACCTACCTCACCCTGGCATCCCACCTCGGCGCCCGAGATGGAGGCGTTCTCCTTCACGATATTGCCGAAAAGACCGGCCGTGGCTAGGGCACGCAACATCCTGTTGGTGCTGAATCCACGGATATCCTCCAGATGATAGAGCACGGAGGGTACTACGCCACACGAACCACAGGTTGGGGCCGTAACAATTTTGCCACCCGAAGCATTCTCCTCCGATACAGCCAATGCATAGGCGAATACCAGTCCGCGTGACTGAAGCGAGGCCTTGTATCCCTTAGCTTTGATGAAGTAGCTGACTGCTTTGCGGTGGAGGCTAAGCGGTCCGGGGAGCACCCCTTCGTTGTCGAGTCCTCGCTTCACTGCATCCTTCATCACCTGCCATACCTCTCCCAGGTAGTCCCATATATCTGCATCTTCACACTCTTCCACATATTCCCAATAGCTCTTTCCTGTGGCCTCACACCATTCCATGATCTCGGTGAGGGTGGTCATCGGATAAATGTCGCGGCCCTCATTTTCGGAGAGGGCTATGATCCTCTTCCCGTCAGAAAGAGCACCTCCACCCACACTGTAGACCGTCTGTGTGCCGCAGCATACCTGGCCACGGAAAGCTTCCAGCATCAAAGCATTGGGATGAAAAGGAAGGAATGTTTTGGGTTGCCACACGATGGTGGTGGGCGCTACGGGCTCCATTACACTCAGGATGGCCTCATCGGTGAGGTGCCCCTTGCCTGTGGCAGCAAGACTACCGTAGAGAGTGACCACGAATTTATCGGCGTCGCTGTGTGCTTCGGCAAAAAGAGACGCTGCCTTTTTGGGACCCATGGTGTGACTGCTCGAGGGTCCGTTGCCAATGCGGAAAAGTTCTTTGATGGATTGCATAAACAAAGATAGTTATAATTTCCATCTCGTAAAAGCCATTTATTTTGTACTTTTGCGGCTCACGAATCGGAACAATGGGTACAAAGAAAACATACAGTTACAACATAGAGGCTCAGGATATTGATTTTCGTAGGCGGGTTTCGCTGAGCTCCCTGACCAATTTCGTACTGATCACTGCCGGTAAGAATGCCGATGAAAATGGCTTTGGCCTATTGGAGCTTCAGAGTGACAACTTCACCTGGGTGCTCTCGCGTCTGGTGATCGACATGAAAAGAATGCCCACTGAGAGTGATTCTCTTTCTATTGAGACCTGGATTGAGAAAATTGGAACCGCCTTTACCACCCGAAATTTCCGGATTTTCGATGGAGTAAATAACCTCATCGGCCATGCGGCCTCTTCGTGGGCGGTTATGGACATGCAAACGCGACGCAGCGTATTGCTCAATACACTTCCCGCAATGCAACACTTCGTAGTGCCGGAGAGCACACCCATCGGTGAACCGGGGCGCATATCCAGCCATTCTGGAGAGGTGGCAAATAGCTTTCGGGTGAAGTACAGTGACATCGATGTGAACAACCATGCCAACAGCCTGCACTACGTAGCATGGCTGTCGGACTGCTTTACACCCGATTTTTACCGGAAGCACCATATCCGCCGGTTTGAGATTAATTTCCTGAAAGAACTCACTTTTGGAGATTCGGGCGAGGTGCATCGTCATATGAATGCTCCTGGTGATTATACTTTTCTGATTGTAACAAAAGAAAAAGGCGACGCTTGTCGAGCACGCATCCTCTTTGAAGAGGTGTAAAAGAGGATTTTTCCTTATTTACCACCAAAGTTAAAAACAACGGGAATGGCAGCGGGCACCTTTACCACTGTGCCGCCAACCGTTAATTTTGGCCATAACTTTACAGAGACCGATGTTTCCTTGGGTGTTATTCCCAGAAATGCACTCATTTCACTGGCTACTCTTTCCTGGGAATAGCGGTTCATCAAACTTTTCAAATCAACGCTTACAGGAATGCCCACTACCTTGGTTTCACCTGGCTCAATGCGGATGGGAATATCCATTTTGCCTTGTACCAATTCCATGTCATTCACTTGTATGGCGTAATCCAATGCATCGAGGAAAGCGGCAGAGCTGTTCGGATTGGTGACGTTCATGTTGAGGGTCATGCCAAAGGGTATGGTCTGCATCGAAGAACCTCCGGCCAGCACTGTGGCAATGGAAGCCAGGTTAGAAACCGAGATGCTCGATGCGTTGCCTAGATTTATTCCGGCCAGCTGAATGTTGTTCAGCGAGTGATACTTGTACTCACTCTGTGAGAGCTTTATGGCGCCCCCGATCTGGTCTATGATGCTACAACCTGTAAGAAGGAGTGCCGCAAAGAGTATAGTGAAATTTTTCTTCATCATATCATATTACTTGATGGTTACCATGGTTGCTCCATAGCCATATTCCTGAAAGGAGGCATCCTGGTAATAACATGTGGAATATTTTGTTTTCAATTCTTTCAGGAGGGCTTTTTTCAGTATGCCATCACCCTTGCCGTGAATAAACACAATTTTCTGGCCTTTGTGATGAATTTCTTCCTTCATCACCTCATGAAATTTATGCAGCTGGTATTCCAACAGATCGGCATTGTTCATCCCCGCGGTGGTGTCGAGCAATGCGTCGGCATGCAGGTCAATCTCAATCAGTTTATTTTTTTCTTTTTTCTCGATTCGTTGGATGCGCGGGCGTCTCTCCCCAGCCTCCTTCTCTTTGATCGCACGCTCTAGGTCGCCCGCAGAAACCAACAGTTCCCGCTCGGGTACGTCTTGCCGCATGATATAATAGAGCAAGGCGTCATCCTCGAAGTAATCGTTTTCTCTGAAACTATGAAGTTTGTAGAATTTTACCGTGTCGATGCGCAATTCCACCGAACAGGGATTCTTGAACCGGTACGCTTTTTCATGCTTGAAGGCGATGAACTGCACAGATACTTTTTCAATCTCGTTGAGTGCCGTCTTGTCGAACTCCTCCAGAAAAATCTTGGTGTTAGGTTCTACTGAACCGTTGTAGCGACTCTTCCAAGTGTTGTTCTCACGACTCATGTAGTTGAAATAAAGATAGTAGTTGCTATCGTTCACAAAATAACATTCATAAGATGTGTTCGAGAGCTGCTTCACATCGGTAGGCAAAAAGGCCAGGCAGACTGTGATTTGTTCCCCTTCGGGTGTCTCTTCTATCGTTTTTTTATGATCAACTTTTATTTCGGGTGGTGGGGGTGATTGCTTTGGGGGTGTGGGTATAGGTTTCTCTTCAACGGCCTTTTCCACAGGCACACATTCCGAAACGAGTATGGGCAGATCGAATCCATGCTCATCCTCTACAATCACCAGTTGCTTGCTGATGAAGCCTTTTACAACCCCACCTCCCACAGTGTTCAGAAAACGCACTTTGTCGCCTGTTTCCAATTTCTTCATACTCTTTGGCTGCTTACAGCCATTTTATTTTGTTACCTGTTGCAAAGTTGACTAATTTTGCGCAATAAATACATTAATAATTACGAAAAATAGTTTTTTCGGTTGTAAAAAATGAAAAAGGACGACATCGGAGCGTTGCAGATCTCCCGTTTCAATTATCATCTCCCTGACGAAAAGATTGCCAAATATCCTCTGCCTCAAAGAGACAGTTCAAAGTTGTTGCACTATTACGATGCGCAGCTCTCTTCTTGTGTGTTTAACGATTTACCGGCTTTGCTGCCGCGTGAGAGCCTCCTCCTTTTCAACAATACCCGGGTCATCCATGCCCGTTTATTGTTTCGCAAGGAGACCGGTGCACAGATCGAGGTGTTTTGTCTTTCACCCCATGAGCCCGCCGATTATGCAGTGAACTTTCAACAACGGCATCAATGTGCGTGGAATTGTATGATTGGCAATGCCAAACGATGGAAAGAAGAAACTTTGTATATGGAAATACCTTACGAAGGAGCGGTGATCACTTTACAAGCTGTAAAAAAAGATACCGGGAGTGGGGAGAGTGTTGTCAGTTTTTCCTGGGATCATGCCAGCATGACTTTCTCTGAGTTGCTGGAGCATGCCGGAAAGCTACCCATCCCGCCTTACCTCAATCGTCCTTCCGAAGCTCGTGACGACGAAACCTACCAAACCGTGTATTCACGCGTGGAAGGTTCTGTAGCTGCACCCACGGCCGGGCTCCATTTTACACCCCAGGTAATGGAGCAACTTCATCAAAGAGGTATGGATACCACCGAGGTGACGCTGCATGTAGGTGCGGGTACATTCCTGCCGGTGAAATCAGATACCATTGCCGGCCACGTCATGCATACCGAGTTTATCTCCATTTCACGGGAGACTGTGGAAAAGATGCTGCGTAATAAAAGCAAGCTCATTGTGGTGGGAACCACTTCGCTGCGTACGGTGGAGAGCTTGTACTATATCGGAAAGAAGCTGCATGTTCACCCCGATGCTACTTCGCAGGAATTGAGTGTGAAGCAGTGGGACCCCTATGATGAAACCAACCCTGTTCCTCCCGCACAGGCGTTGCAAAATATCCTCGACTATCTCGATAGGCACCAGCAAGAGCGGTTGATTACCGATACTCAGATCATCATTGCACCGGGCTACCGGTTTCATTATGCCGATGCCATGATTACCAACTTCCATCAGCCCCAGAGCACACTGCTGCTACTGATTGCTGCTTTCGTGGGAGACGACTGGCAAAAGATCTACGATTACGCACTGGAGCACAATTACCGTTTCCTCAGTTATGGAGACAGTTCTCTATTGTGGAAAAAGGACAAATAGCCTTATTTTTTGGTTAAAATACTCGCTGAGTCAAGGCCTTTGCTCCTTTTTTTGTAATATTGCATTGTTGAGTAGTAATGATCATTCACCTGTTTTTTTTCATTTAATTTGGTCGCAAAAGTTGCCCGTATACTCGCTATCATTGTTTTAAGTATCATATTGTTCAATATCATACTTTTCATTGTCTTTAGCATCCCTACCGTGCAAAAGAGAGCCGCCGACTTTGCACTTGAAAAGCTAAAGCCTACCATCAATACTGAGGTGTCACTCGAAGGCATCCGCTTTCGTCTTTTCAATACACTTGAACTGAATGGGATATACCTCGAAGATCAACAGCAGGATACCCTCGCTTATATTTCCAGGGTGGCTGTACGCATCCACGCCTTTGAGCTGCTTCGAAACAAAGTGTCGGTGGATAAGGTGAGCCTCGAGGATTTCCTGCTCTGTGCACATCGTCCCTCACCCAGCGATCCGTTTAACTTTCAATTTCTGATTGATGCTTTTGCCAAAGAAAAAGATACCACGGTCGTGAAGAAGAAAACAGCCTGGCGTATTACGGCAAACGAAGTGATCTTACAAAACGGACGGCTGCAATACCACATCCAATCGGTACCCCATACGCCGGGATTGTTCAACGCTTCCCATCTCGATATACACAATTTTAACTTCAAAGGGAAGGTCGATTTTCTGAGCCCGGAAGATATGCAGGCCGATATAAGCCTGTTCAATTTTCAGGAACGACTTGCCGGACTCACATTATACAATCTGAAAGCCGCAGCCAAGGCCAACGGAACAACCATCACAAGCGATAAACTCGTTGTATCGCTGAATCACTCCGAGATCAAGGTGACCGAGGCACGATTCGACCGGGAAACAAAAGCCTTCCATTTGAAGGTAGGTAGTGAGCTTGTAGACCCAAAAGATATCTCCATCTTTACTCCCCTTTTGGCTCACTTGAATAAACCTGTCTCCTTCGAAGCGGAAGCGGAAGGAATATTGCCGCAGGCAATGCTTCAGCAATTTAAATTCCAATATGGATCCGATACGAAAATTAACCTGTCGGCTGAGATCTCCGATTACAGCAATATCAACAACAGCGATCTGCAAGCCAATATCCGTCAGTTGACTGTTTCACAGGAAGATCTGCAGGATTTCATCAGGATAGGCCCCCCACATTTTGAGTCACCTGTGCAGCTTTGGAGCCTTGGCGACATCAGTCTGCAGATGCTGGTAAGGGGTAAAATGCGTAACTTCCGGTACAACGGTGATGTGCGTACTGAACAGGGTGAAATAACACTAAGCGGTATCGGACGGATAAGAAACATGTTTCAACAGATGGAATTCGAGGGGCCTGTGTATGCCGAAAATATGCAGGTGGCCCAGATCATTGGGGAAGGACCTGGTGTAGGCAATGCTACCCTGCGTGGTAATGTAAAGGCGATTATCAAAAAAGACGAGGGGGTTACGGTTACATCCGACGGAAGTATTGAGTCGTTGATTTACAAGGGTTATTATTATCATGATCTGAGTTACAACGGTACCTACAGTGGCAACAACGTCACCGCGCAAGTCCAAAGTAATACCGAAAGAAACAGGTTTGATCTCAATGGGGATGTGACCTTTGGACAGGGTATGCGCTTTATCGTGAATGGAAATATTGACAGGCTTGAGCTGAAACCTTTCCTGATGATGGCCAACTGGAAGAATCCCTACATCAGCTTTCAGATCGACGGAGATGTGGCCGGTGCCACCATCGACGAGATGACCGGTAACGTGGTAGTGGACAACGTGTCGTTGGTCGACAGCGACTTTATCTATAATCCTGGAGCCATCTATCTGCAAGCTCTCGCTGACTCTGAGGGGATGGGGAAGAAGCTGCAGCTGATGTCTTCATTCCTGGAAGCAGAGATGCAGGGTGATTATTATTTTTCTACAATCGGCAAGGAAATAAAGCAAGCGTTGCATACGCACCTCCCTTCGGTTATTGACCTGCCCGAAGAGACCGAACACGAAAAGGGGATCAATGACTTCCAATTCAATGTCTTGTTAAAAAATACGGAAGATATTTCATATGCATTCTCGTTGCCGTTTTACAATGTGGAACAGGCTACCTTGGTCGGCAATGTGCGAATGACTGACAATGGCTTTTTTCAGGTGAACGCTCATATTCCCCGGTTGATGGTTGGCAACAGTGACCTGCGCGAAACAAAAGTAGATTTGCAAAGTGCGCTTTCGTCCGACATGAAAGTCAGTGTAAATACCTATCTGGTACAAAACAACGGCTTTGTCAATGCCCGTCTGCAGAGCGTTGCCTCCGACGACTCATTGAAAAATGTACTATCCTATGATTTGAGGCAGAGCAACACGAATTCTACCGGGGAGATCATGCTTACAGCTGGATTCCATCGTGATATAGATGCAAATCTCGCAGCAGATATACGCGTTCACCCCACTGCCATCCTGTTCAACAACAAGCAGGTGAAATTTAATGATGCCACGATTGCTTACCGCAAAGATCACATCGCCATCAACAATTTCGGTCTGCGCGAACAAGACATGCTCCTCCTCGGGATAGATGGAGTTGCTTCGAAAAGCGAAGCGGACAATGTTCGAATCTATTTCAACAATACAGAGCTGGAAAATATTCTTTCGGCCTTCAACATGTCAAGCCTTGCCGGTTCCATTAACGGAAATATATATATAAGACAGGCTCTCGATAATCCGTTGATACGCACCGAAGATCTGCGCATTGAACACATAACAGTTAACAACGACAGCATTGGCACGCTGAAGATAGAGGGGAACTGGGATAATCTCTATTCAGGCTTGGATCTGAACGCCTATCTCACCCAGAAGGGCGTTCGCAATTTAGACATTCAGGGATTTATCCCTACCGGCGACAACAGCCTCCACGCACTGGATGTAAAATTTAAAATAGAAGAATTTAACCTGAATGCGCTTCAGCCGCTTACTGTAGACGTCTTCAGTGAGCTCTCCGGAAAATTAAACTCAAACATTCGCGTCACCGGCAAGCTCTCTGAACCGGTGACAGAAGGGTGGCTGGGTATCGATAACGGAGTGATGAAGGTGGCTTACACCAATGTCACTTACTACGTATCGGACACCATCGAAGTCAATAGAGACAACGTGGGATTGGAAAATCTGGTCATTCGCGACCAGAACAATCATACGGCAAATCTGGATGTGCGGCTTTCTCACACCAATTTTGGGAAGATGGCATATAATGCCACACTCCGGCTGAACGATTTCATGTTGCTGAACAACAAAGAACGTACCGACCTGATGGTCTACGGAAACCTGCGCTTATCGGGCGAGTTGGAGGTGACCGGTTCGCCGAATGGCATCTTTGGCAATGGCAATCTTTCCACACAAAGCGCGTCGGAGGTCATGGTGATGCTTCCCCAAACGGCCAAAGCCACCCAATACAGTGGCGTAGTTTATATTAATACACCGCAGGATGACTCACTGGCCTTCCTGCGTAAAAAAGAGAGCGAACTCATCCAGGTCAACACCGGTGTAAAATCGGGGAACCCCATTGTGATGAACCTTACAGTGAACCTGAGCCCCCTGCTCAAGGCCGGGGTGCTGCTCGATCCCACTACAGGCAACGCGCTTGAAGTGAGCGGCCAGGGAGAACTGAATGTCAATTTTAATTCAAAGTCTACGCCCCCCGTACGTTTATATGGAGACTACGTGATAAACAGTGGTAAATTTCATTATAACCTGCAGAATCTGCGTACCATCGACTTCAATATTCGTGAAGGAAGCCGGCTTACCATGGAGGGAAATCCCATGAATACGCAGTTTAACATCACTGCCTATCTCCCAGTAAGAGCCGATTTGGCAGCGCTCAGTCCCACTTTCTCCACTGAGTTGGCCAATACGAGGGTGCCAGTAAATGCACTGTTACGGATCAGTGGTGATCTCGAAGCCATGGATTTGCAGTACGACATTGAGCTGCCGGAAAGTTCAGGCGACATTCAGCAGCGGGTGAACAGCTTTATCAACAATGAGGAGAACAAGATTCTGCAGTTTGCTTATCTGGCTACTACAGGCAGCTTTATTCCTTCAGAGGGTTCTCCCGACATGAATTTAGGTTCCTCGGTATTTACCAAATTTGCCTCCAATACCTTATCGCGCGGATTGGACGCCCTCTTTGCCAGCGCATTGAATGATAACTGGTCAGTCAGCACCAACCTGGAAACGGTGGACGGTACTTTCGAAAATGTTCGCATGGGCGTTGATGTGTCCACCCGCTTATTTAACGATCGTCTTCGCCTTACCACCAACCTGAGTTATGGCGACAACAGCATGTTGGCTGGTCAGCAGGCCTTCATGGGAGAGTTTGAAATGGAATACGATATCAACAACTGGTTGATGTTACGTGCTTACAACCGGGCAAATGAACGTTTCTACCGCCGGAATCCCACTACCCAGGGAGCGGGTGTGGTGGTGACTAAAGAGGCCAAATCGCTCCGTGATCTCTTTAACTTTCGGTTCACCAAACCCAAAAATGAGGATTAGCAGATGAAGAAATATCTCCTTGCCATCATATTCCCGCTGCTGTTTGGCGCTTGCGACGTAACCAAAAAGGTACCGGAAGGAAGTTATCTGCTCAACAAAGTGGAGATCGACTCCGATGTGAATGGAATTGGATCCTCTGAGCTGAAGTCTTACCTCCGACAGAGGCCCAACTCTTCCATTCCCCTTATCGGTAAGTGGAAGCTGCATATGTATAACTTACCCAACAGCAACGATACCTGGATGAACAGACAGCTGTTAAGGTATGGAGAACCTCCCGTGTTGTTCAATGAACAGCTGGCGGTGATCTCTGCCGAACAAATCAGGCTCCACCTGAGCAACAAAGGGTATCTCAATGCGGAGGTAGATACGATCGTAAAAAAGAAAAATAAAAAAGCCAACCTGACCTTCGACGTCACCGAAAATATACCTCATCGGATCCGTTCTTTCAGCGATACCATCCGTTCAGCCGATACCATCATCTATCGTATCCTGCACGATGCCAAAACTCTTGAGGTAATGAAAGAGGGAGATATCTTCGATTTGTCCGTTCTGGAAAAAGGCAGGGAGCGCATGACCACCACCTTGAAGAACAGGGGGTACTATAATTTTCAGAAAGACAATTTTTACTTTTTGGTCGACACCACCGTCGGTAACCACCGGGTTGATGTCACCATGGCTTTGGGTAATCCTACCGACTCAACGAAACACAAGCAGTACAACATTGGAAATGTAACGGTCATCAATGGTGTGGAGGAAGCTTTTTTGCAGGATACTACAGGTGCTGCCAGACTGGACACGGTTGAATACAGGGGACTGCAGATTATATCCGAAAAAGATCGGTTCCTGTTGCCCAAGACGGTCTATTACAATACATTTTTACGACCCGGCAGGCTTTATTC
>CAZRRC010000016.1:32056-34923 GCA_964602395.1 uncultured Proteiniphilum sp.
GACCGGATTGTGGAGAGAACCTATTCTTCATTAAACGGCATTGACGCCGTGAACCAGACGGCCATCAACCTCACTCCGGTGGTGCGCAACGACTCCAGTTTCATTGATACAAGGATCACACTCTTTCCCGGCAACGTACATTATATGCAGTTTGGAGTCGACGGAACCAATTCGGCAGGTGACATGGGTGTGGCAAGTAACCTGACTTATGAGCATCGCAACTTACTGAAGGGTGGAGAAACATTCCGTGTGCGTTTAAATGCCGCATATGAGTTTATCCAGGCTACAGACAGCCTCGATTTGCTGGACAACAGTTACTATGAGTACGGAGGTGAGGTGTTTCTGTCCATACCGCAACTGTTGTTACCCTGGCTGATGAAGCAATTGAGAGACCAGCCTTCTGCCTCCACGGAATTTTCTGCTGGTATAAACTTTCAAAAGAGACCCGAATATTTGCGCCAGTTTTTCAACCTCTCGAGCCGTTTTCAATGGTCGTCCATGGAGTGGAAGTTACTCAACGTGCTCGAACCCCTGGGCATCACCTACGTGCGGATGCCTTGGAAATCAAAGCGGTTCGAAGAACTTTATCTGAGTGAAGAAGCCAATCCCATTCTGCGATACAGCTACGATGAACAGTTGATTGTACGAAGTGCCTATACAGCTACGTTCACCAACTACAGCCGCATCTCGAGGGGTGATATGCCGCGCATTCCATTTCGTATCCGTACTGGCGTTGAGGTGTCCGGTTGGCTCCCCCGTATCCTCACCGACCTGGGAGGAGGCGATAAAAATGAACGGGGCGTGAAGGAATTTTTTGGTATCCCTTATGCAGAGTACGTGAAGGGTGATTTTGATATTGCTCCCCTGATAGCGTTGGACGACCAAAATACCATTGCTGCTCATTTTGCTGTTGGGGTGGCTTATCCATATGGCAATTCCACCGTACTGCCTTTTGAAAAAAGATATTTCGGCGGTGGCGCCAACAGCGTGAGAGGCTGGAGTACGCGCACCCTTGGTCCCGGTACCTTTCACCGCGACTCCACGGGCCATGATTTCGGACACAGGGTGGGGGATATCAAGTTGGATTTTAGTGTGGAGTATCGTCGCAAGCTCACCCGCCTGGTAGAGCTGGCTGCATTTGTGGATGCCGGAAATATATGGACGGTCAAAGACTATGAAGAGCAACCCGATGGCCTCTTCTCCTTCAACGATTTTTACAAAGAGCTGGCCGCATCCTATGGCTTGGGTATTCGTCTCGACCTCAACTTTCTCCTTATACGTGTAGATGGCGGCATGAAAGCACATAACCCCGCACTGCCCGAAGGATCGAGGTGGACCATTTTCAAACCCGACTTTGGCCGCGATTTTGCTTTTCACTTTGCGATCGGCTACCCGTTCTGACATAAATCAGAGAGCAAGTAGTAGCGTTATTGAAAACGAGATTATTGATAATATTGATAGCATGGAACACGATCGATTCGCTTTGAATGTCAATCAAGGCGGATGGTGGCAAGACTATGTTACAAAAGAACTTTTAGAAAAAGCCATCTCTAAAAAAGAATCCAAAATAGCGAATTAAATTATATGAAACATCCATGTTGAGAATTTAAAACATCCAAGGGAATGAAAATGGAGGATTTCCGTACATTTGCCGTACTCATTGATCGGAATAATTTATGGAATCACAAGTGTCATTCAACCAGGTAGTCTCCCGGGGATGCGGGATTGACGTCCACAAGAAGATGTTAGTGGCCACCATAAGTGGCGAAGGACTTAGGACGGAAACCCATGAATTCGGGACCATGACGCGCTCTTTGACAGAATTGAAAGACTGATTATTGGAAAACAGGGTAACCCACGTTGTAATGGAGAGTACGGGAGTCTACTGGAAGCCTGTCTATCATGTCCTCGAGCCCTCGGGATTGACGGTCTGGATAGTCAATGCCCGCCACGTGAAGAACGTCCCGGGGCATAAGACGGACAAGCAGGACAGCAGGTGGCTGTGCAAGTTATTGCTTGCCGGCTTGCTAAAACCCAGTTATATTCCCCCTCGTGAACAACGGGAGTTACGGGATTTGACGCGTTACCGGACCAAACTGGTACAGGATATCTCCTCGAACAAGAACCGTATCATCCGCATCCTGGAAGACTGCAATGTGAAACTTTCGAGCGTGTTAAGCGATACCTCGGGAGTAACGGCAACCAGACTGATCGACAAGTTGTGTCAGGGGAAAGAAGTGACCATGGGCGATATTGAAGAGGTATACCACAAAAAGATAGAAGCCACCAAAGAGGAGCTTTTTGAAGCCTGTAACGGTTACATCACCGACCACCACATCTACCTGCTGGGCACTATCCGGGGGGACAACCACCACCTGGAGTCTCTCATACGGGATTTGGATGAAAAGATCAAACATGCCCTTGCCCCTTATGATAATGCCCTGGAACGCCTGCGGGAGATCCCGGGATTGAACCGCAAGAGCGTGGAGGACCTTATCGCCGAGATCGGGCTGGATATGGATGTCTTCCCCGATGAGAATCATCTAAGCAGTTGGGTGGGCGTTTCACCGGGTAACAACGAGAGTGCCGGTAAAAAAAAACGGACGCACCACCCACGGGAACAAGCAGGCCAAATCCATCCTGAGCCAATCGGCATGGGCGGCGTCGCGGACAAAAGGCACGTTCTACCACGCCCGGTACCATCGCCTGGCAGCCCGCCGCGGCAAGAAAAGGGCCATTGTGGCTGTTGCACACTCCATCCTCAAATCGGTGTATCATGTCTTGAAAGACGAGGTCCCTTACGATGAACTGGGAGCCGATTATTTGAACAGCCGGGTGGAAGCAAGGCGCAAAAGGTATCTGAAGGC
>CAZRRC010000016.1:34933-42993 GCA_964602395.1 uncultured Proteiniphilum sp.
GCAGAGCTGGAAAAGATGGGATATTGCGTCGAGCTTGTCCCGCACAATCCCGTCAGCCCCTCCGGCAGTTGAAAGCTACCGTCCCTGACATAAAACGGGAAACAAGAGCCAAAGGTCGATTTTTACTGGCGTACGGCGCGACAAGGCGTCCAAGTCGAATATGAAACTGACCTCAACAGGTAAGCACCCAAGGTTGTTGCCCAAGAGCACGCATATGAAATTTTAAACCCTTCTTGCCTGTTTGTCTTTCCGATAACCGATGCATTTATCCTAAAGATGAGTGCTGTCTTTTGTTTTGTCTAAACGGAGAAATACAAAATGTTGAAATGATTTAAATTGCTCATTAATAGATATTTATATAGCAACTAATTTACATATGAAAAAAATAGATGAAGGAAAGCGAGTCTTCGATGTTGAGATCGAAGCACTTTCAAAAATGCGCGATGCGCTGGATGAGACTTTCATGAGTATCGTTGATTCCATGATAAACTGCAAAGGAAAAGTTATTGTTACTGGAATTGGAAAACCGGGGCATATAGCAAAGAAAATCGCTGCTACAATGGCTAGCTTGGGAACTCCTTCATTCTACCTGCATCCGGCTGAAGCAATGCACGGTGATTTGGGAATGATATCAAAAGACGACGTTGTCATTGCTATCAGTTATAGTGGCGAGAGTGATGAAATAGTTAATATTTTGCCCAACATCAAGTTGATTGGAGCGAAATTGGTTGGCTTGACCGGAAACGCAAATTCAACATTGGCATTAGCCTCTGATATTGTGCAGGTTTTCCCGAAATTTGAAGAGGCTTGCGTATTAGGATTAGCCCCATCCTCAAGTACTACTGTCGAATTATGCTATGGTGATGCACTTGCTATAGTTGCCAGTGAAATCAATCACTTCAAGGATATTGATTATGCCAAATTCCATCCTGCAGGATCTTTGGGAAAGAAACTTATCCTGAAAGTAATGGATTTAATGGCTAAGGACAACGATAATGCCGTGATACCAGAAGGCGCTTCAATCAAAACGGCCATATTAGAACTCAGCAAGAAGGGATTGGGCATTGTGAGTATAGTAAATAGTGATAACCATTTAGTAGGTATTATTACTGACGGGGATTTGCGAAGACAATTGGAGAAGAATGTAGATATCTATGCTCTGTCCGTAGAAGATGTGATGACTCGCATACCATCGACTATTCAGAAGAGACGATTGGCGATGGATGCTTTAAAAATAATGAAAGAACGGAATATCAGCAGTATGCCAGTGCTTGATGAGGATAAGGTTTGTGGTACTATCAGGCTACAAGATATCATTCGGGTTGGTATAGTAGGATAAAATGAGTAGTAAAATCAAATATCTCGTAATGGACGTCGGTGGCACTCTTACAGATGGCAAGATCTATATGGGTGCCAACGGTAAAGTTATGAAATCCTTCGATATTAAAGATGGCTGCGGCATTCACGACCTCTTGCCGCAGTGTATCACTCCGGTAATCATCACAGGCGGGATATCGAAGATTGTCGAGAACAGCTGTGCCGAACTTGGGATAAAGGACTTATTCCATGGTGTTCACGATAAAACCGGTTGTTTTAAGGCCTTTTTTGATGAGAAGGGAGGTGACATCTCTGAAGTGGCATACATCGGTGATGACTTGAACGACCTGCCGTGTATGCAGCAGATTAAAGATGCCGGAGGACTGGTGTTGTGTACCAACAATGCAGTCCAGGGAGTCCTCGATCTGAGTAACTACGTCTCTTGTGGTAAGAGTGGCGACAGAGCTGTAATAGACAGTATAGAAGAACTTCAACGCAGAAAAAAAGGTAGCAACTTATGCCCTCAGAATCATTAAAAGACAAGACCGTCAAGGGGACAATATGGAGTTCAATAGATTCCATCGCTCGATATGGCATTACGTTTATTGTGGGTATCATACTGGCACGCCTACTATCCCCTGATGAATATGGACTGATAGGAATAATAACGATTTTTATCAGTTTTTTTACGATCCTTATAGATGGTGGCTTCGCGACAGCAATTATTAGAAAGCAAGATGCAACGGACATCGATTATTCCACAATGTTTTTTGTTAATATGGGGGTGTCTTTGTTCCTTGCATTGGTTTTTTTTGCCTGTGCAAAGCCAATCGCGTCTTTCTTTGAGAGAGAAGAGTTGGTGTCCCTTATTCATGTAATGGCCTGGATAGTGGTTATAAATGCATTATCGGCCGTTCAACAAGCCAGACTGACCAAGAGGATCGACTTTAAATCACAAACCAAAATATCCATCATATCATCAACATCAAGTGGTGTGATAGGTATTATTATGGCAATGAAGGGATATGGGGTATGGTCTCTGGTGGGGCAGCACATGTCCAGAAGTTTTTTTAACTCTGTCCTATTGTTCCTTTTCAATCGATGGAAACCAAGTCTACGTTTCTCCAAAGAAAGTTTTAAGGAAATGTGGAGCTTTGGTTGGAAGTTGATGGCTAGTGGTTTATTAGGGAGTCTATCGACTGAGGCTTATGCGGTTGCAATTAGTAAATTTTTCTCACCAGCGACTTTGGGCCAATATTCCAGAGCTAATCAATTTGGATCTATTTTTTCCAGTAATATCACCACAATAGTTAGTCGTGTCAGTTTCCCTGTTCTCAGTACGATTCAGTACGATGTTTCGCAAATGAAGAATGCTTATCGAAGAATCATCAAAACGACGATTTTCCCGACGTTTGTCTTGACGATAGGTATTGCGGCTTGTGCTCCGACTATGATTTTATGTTTAATAGGAGAAAAATGGTTGCCTTCTGCTGGATATTTGAGGATTATCTGTTTGTATGCCATGATGCATCCGCTCCATGCTTTAAATCTCAATGCTTTTCAGGTCATGGGAAGAAGTGATCTGACATTCCGTTTAAAGATTATAAAAACCTTCCTTGTAATTATCCCTTTGACCTTGGGCTATTTTTTTGGAATGTATGCGATGCTTTTAGGTTCATTGGGAGAGAGTTATTTCGCTTTTTACTTGAATACATTGTACTCAAAGTCCTTGCTGAATTATGGGATTTGGGAACAAATCAAAGATATTCTACCCCCTCTCGGTATTGCACTAATTATTGCTGTTCCAGTATTCTTTATGAATTATTTGCCATTCTCTCCATATATTCTCTTTCCATTACAGATAATAGTTGGAGGGCTTTTAATGTTGACTATCTGTGAAATAGTCAAACCGGATGCATATATGGAGTTGAAATCAATCATTCTGCGAAAATAAACAAGACTGGAACTGGTATGAGTACTGTCGTACAAAGAAATCATACGGGCGTTGGATTGCGAGGATTCGTGAAAGTCAATATCTTCCTCGCATCCTTAGTCGTATTTGTTGGATTTACTCCGATTGCAGATGTAATCCTATCACCAATAATTGTATTTGGAATCTATGTGATGTGGTTTGCTCATACTCTCACATTCGTAAACTTGAGTCGGCTATTCAAAAATGACTATAAAATGTCTTTATGGTGGCTTTGTTTTTGGGTGTACCAGTTGTTTTTGTCCTATGTCAATTTCTCTACGATATCTCCCAATAATATTTTAGCAAGGCTTACAATTTTCGGGCTCCCGCTTGTTGCTTCCGTTTGTTATTGTTATTATAATGAGTCAGAAAAGAGGTCATTTTGTAAGATTATATTGACAATTATTGTTCTAAATTTAATGCATAACATTTATATTGTTTTGACAAATCCTGATATATTTGAATCGATTTCACTTGCAAAGATTACCATGGGAACTCGACTCGTTACAAATGCAGGAAGTACTTCTTTTGTGAATTCTATCTTCTTTCTATTCCCGTTATGCCTGATATTTAGAAAATATATTAAGTCGCCACAAATAAAGTTTGGCCTTTTGTTGTTGGCCATATTATCTGCATACTATTTTCTGGTTCTTAATCCGCGTGGGACAGTTGTCATATTATTCGTGCTGACATGCACATTGTTTGTAATCGTTAAATGGAATCAAGGCAATGTTTTTAAGACGGTTGTTTGGATTGTCTTCTGGTTAATAATACTATTTCTATTTGAACCAGTATTATCTATTTTAGAGAATATATTCTCATACTCTGAAGTAATATCAACAAGGCTAAATGATGTTACTGGTGTGTTAAGTGGACAAGATATCAAAGATGAAGGAAGTCTTTATGCCAGATTTATACTTGGAAAGGCGAGTTTAAATACTTGGGTCGGTGGATTCGTGAATTTTTTGTTTGGAATTGGTGATCATGCTTCTGATGGAGATGCTTATAGCCTCATCAATAGTGGAGTCGGTAAACATTCTCAAATTTTGGACACATTGGCTAGGTTTGGTTGTGTGGGCTTGCTTTTTATGATTAATATTTTCAAGTCTACATATAGGTTCTTGTTTTCAAATATTAACGACATGTTGGCTAAATCTAATTTGTCTGTCGTTTTTGCATTTTATATTATAATGGGTGTTTTGAATAACATCTTTTATTGTGATAATCTGATTGTTGTGGTTCTGTTCATGTCCTTAATGACTTCAATTTGTAAATTGTCAAATAGCCGAATTTATGTCAAAGTTATATAAAAAATTAGCCAGGAATGATTTTATGGTCAGGTGCTATAAAGATTCTTTTTTAAGCGGTTTTATGCACTGGTGCGTAAAGGTTATGATGTTCTTTGAATACAAGCCTAAAAGTATCAACCAGTTTTTACTTACAGTGCCGAGGAGATTGGGATTCAAGGATAAAAGATATATGCCACTTAAAGGGTACAGAAACAAGTATTCAGGGAAACGCTGCTTTATTGCTTGCACCGGGCCTAGTCTTACTATAGAGGACCTGGAGTCATTGAAAAATGAGTATGTGTTTGGAATGAATTCCATTTGCCTTATACATGATAAAACTGAATGGAAACCGGATTTCTTTGGTGTACAAGATAATGCAGTCTTTGAGAAAGTCAAGGATGCCATGCTTTCTACTGATAATGGCGTTGTCTTCCTCCCGCATTCATATAAAGAGAAATACCCTGATATCCCTAATAATTGGGTAAGCATCTTTGTTTGCGGGGCATACCATCTATATGAAGCCTATGCCTTGCATAAGTATTTCTCAAAGTTCAGTTACGATTGCTATGAGTGTATTTATGATGGATATTCCATAACATATACGCTTATCCAATTGGCTGTCTATATGGGTTTCAAAGAAATCTATTTGTTGGGGGCTGATAGTAATTATTTGGGAGAGAAACAGCACTTCATAGAGCACGGACATTATGCATCCAATACCGATATTGCAACGGATCGACTGATCAATACATACGAGCAGGCTAAAAAGAGTACGGAGGCGATTGGCGTGAATATGTTTAATGCAACTCGTGGAGGGATGCTAGAGGTTTTCCCTCGAGTCAATCTGGACGATGTTATCAAGAATATTGAGAAAAACAAGATTGCAAAATGAACAAAATAAGGGTTCTCCATATTGCGCTCGATGATAAATTTTTTGATTCCGTTTTTAAGCGGTTTAATGAGGACAAAAGATTGGAAAACCAGGCGATCATCGTTCCCAGTAATGAAGAAGGACTACTTAAGTATGTAAAGACGAACGAAGGGGTTTCTATCGTTACATACTGCCATTTGATAGAATCTGTCAATAAACTTGAATTTGACTGTGTTTTCTTTCATTCTCTTTCCGTTAAAATGTGGAATTTAGTTCTCGCGCTGCCAAAAGATAAAATTGTCATTTGGTGGGCATGGGGATATGATACCTATTCAAGTTTCGGTTTGCTCAAGCCGTTCATAAAAGTTGACTTGTATAAGCCGCTTACTGGCAAATTATTATCGGGTAGGCATAATCAGTTCCTTACATTTGGCATAAAGTGTTTAGATACCTTAGAATCTCTCAAATATGTAGCAATAAGAAACAATGTTTTGAAGAGAGTCGATTTTTTTCAGCCGGTTAACTGCGACGAATATCTTTATATGCAAAGAAATAAGGCTTTTAGGGCAAAGGAATTCTATTATCCAGACTCCTTCTCCTTCTCGACAGATATAGAGACTGAAGTACCTTCTCAAGGTAACATTATAGTAGGTAATTCAGCGACGTATTCAAACAACCATATGGATATTCTCTCGTTCTTGCTAAAGGCTAAACTGCAGAATAGAAATATCTATCTTCCTTTATCTTATGGCGAGAGTGATTATGTGGATACTATTGAGAGTAGTTTCTCTATTCCCGATTGCAATACAATTTGTATGAAAGACTTTCTGCCTAGAGATGAATTCTTCAAGTTTTTCTCGGGCTGCTCGTATATGGTAAGTGGCTGTATGAGGCAGCAGTCGATGGGAAACATATCTTTTGCATTGAGTAAGGGCATAAAAGTCTTTTGCTTTAAAGATAGTATAGTATATAAATATCTAAAGGGTATAGGCTTTACTGTGTCTCCCATTGAAGGGATTGATGAGCGTAGCTTCAATACCCCACTCAATCTTGAAGAGAGGAGACTCAACGCGGAAGTTTTTGTGAAAGAGATGAAAAGAAGACACGACATTTACGAGTCATTCATTCGGTTATTTGAATCGTTTGAATAATACTGTAACCTTCCCTATTTGAAGGACAGTTCCAAGTTAGACAAAATTATTAACTTTGTTTGGCATAGGAACAACAAGGAAAAAGAAAGTACACAGCGAGTCAGAGAAGGTAAAGGCAGTCCATCAGCTTGAAAGTGGAGTGAATGCCTCAGTTATAGCGCGTAACTACAACATATCCAGGGCGACCCTTTATAATTGGAGGCCCAAGTAAAGCGGGATGGAGGTGAGTCAGGTCAAACGCCTCAAAGAGCTTGAAGATGAGAACCGCAAGTTGAAGCAGATGTATGCTGACCTTGCTCTTGACAACAAGATCCTGAAGGAGGTTATCGAAAAAAAACTCTAGAGCCCGAGGTAAAGAAAGAACTGGCAGGAGAGATAGTGGAAGAATATGGTATAAGCATCTCTCGGGCGTGCAAGCTGATGGAGATCCATCGCTCCTACTTCTACTATACAGAGAAGAAAGATGATACCGAAGTAGAAGAAGCAATCCGTGCTGCCGCCAAGTTCGGTGATGGCTGAAGAGCCCAATATTACCTGGTCTATTGATTTTATCAGTGACAGGATTGAGTGCGGAAGACAGTTCCGTGTTCTTAACATCATAGATGATGCCTGCAAGATTGCCGTGGCGCAGGAGATATCAATGTCCATGCCGGCAAAGCGTGTTATTAAAGTTCTGGAAAAGATCATATGGCTGAATGGCAAACCAAAGAATATACGCTGCGAAAATGGCCCTGAGTTTATCGCTCAAGTGTTCAAAGATTGGTGCAAAGGCAATGAAATTAACATCATCTATATTCATCCTGGCAAACCCACTCAGAACGGTTACATTGAATGCTTCTACGGAAGCTACAGAAGGGCTGTTCTTGATAGATATATTTTCCGCAACATATCTGAAGTTAGGGAACTGACCGAAGCCTGGAGGAAAGACTACAACGAAGAACGGCCCAATGAAGCGTTGGACAACATGACGCCCTTTGAATATAGGGAAGAACTGATAAAAAGAAAGGAAGCAGTATGACAGATATTTCGACATAACATTGTGCACGTAAATAACTAATTTAGCAGTCTAATCTAAGACTGTCCTAAAAAGGGGTAGCTTACAACTTTTCTGAGCCTAAATTTTAATCTTTTTTTTTGTGATATGCTTATAAAAAGAATATTCAGATTTTTTTACCATAAATATTCGACGAGCAATAATAGCCGCTTTTGTAAATATTTGAAATCAAAAGGTATTCGAATGGGAACAAACGTTTTTTTTCGATATCCGAACCATACTGTGATTGATTTATCCAGGCCTTCACTAGTTTCTATCGGGAGTAATATTGATATAAATGATAATTTTTCCATTCTTACACATGATTTTTCAACATTTGTATTCAGAGCATTATACCATGACTTTGTTCCCTCTAGTAGACTGTAACATCTAAATGTTGTATATAATCAAAAATAGTTGTATCTTT
>CAZRRC010000017.1:0-16109 GCA_964602395.1 uncultured Proteiniphilum sp.
ATATCTTCGCCCGGCACAACCGGTTCTGCTATCTGCCAGTTCACAATTTGTGCCGACAGGATTCCCAATACAATAGCCAGCTGGTAGATCGCCACATACTTTCCTCTTACTGCAGGTGGAGATACTTCGGAGAGGTACATGGGTGAAATATTCGATGCAATACCGATGCCGATACCGCTGATAATTCTGAACAGGATAAAGAGTTCAAGGGTTGATGCTGCACCCGTACCAAACGCCGACAAGGCAAAAATGACAGAGGCGAGGATCATCATAAACTTCCGACCATATTTATCGGATAACCAGCCCGATATCACCACTCCCATCAGGCACCCCAGTAGCGCGCTGCTCATCACCCAACCCTGCAACCAGGGAATATTTGCGATGGAGAAATAGATTTCGTAAAAAGCCTTTGCGCCTCCAATTACTACCCAGTCATATCCAAAAAGATAACCGCCCATTCCGGCGATCAGTGAAATTAGTATCAGGTATTGCTGATTAACTTTGCTTTTCTCTTTTGTCATGGATTACTTTTTTAAACATTACAAAAATACAGCCTCAAAGAGCAATAAAAATGTAATAAATTAGGTATTTAATGTAAATAAGCACTATTTTTGAATAGATTTTAACGATTAATCAGCAAGATAACGCAAAAAATGTAAAATAACAATATATAATTACAAAACAACATAATGGAAAAAATTGCAGACGGGTTCAAGAATGAGAAAGCAATTATCCTGCCTTATAATATCCGTGATTACCTGAAAAAAAACAATGCCACCAAGCATCTTCATGTCACCCACATTGGCTATTATCCCGATGCAAAATATCACTTCAGGGAGCGGAAATCGGGTGCCAATCAAAATATCCTCATTCTATGTGAAAAAGGAAAAGGATGGATCATTCACGACAACGAGAAAAGTTATCTGGAACGAAATCAGGTCTATATTCTACCAGCCAATGAAGCGCACGCCTACGGAGCAGACAACAAAGACCCCTGGAGCATTTTCTGGATTCATTTTCTGGGTGAAGATACCGAGTTATTCTCTTCCATTATCGGAAGAAAAGTAGACACTTTTAATTCCGACAGTAGCAGATCGGGGGACCGGTTTCAGTTGTTTGAGGAGATTTTTCAAAACCTGGAAATGGGATATAACCCTGAGAATCTAGAATACACAAGCTTTTGCCTGACTTACTTATTGGCATCAATCAAATACTTATCGCAATTCAGGGAGATAAAGAGTGCAAAAGAGATGGATGTCATCCAGAAAAGTATTTTATTTATGAAAAACAATCTGGAAAACAAGGTGGAACTGGAAGAGATAGCTCGGGATGCAGGTTATTCATCTTCTCATTTTGGCAATCTGTTCCAGAAGAAAACCTCTTACACCCCCATGGAATATTATCAGCAGCTTAAAATTCAACGAGCCTGTTCCTATCTTCAGTTTTCAGACCTGAAAATTAAAGAAATCGCCTTCAGGTTGGGATATTTCGATCCGTTTCATTTTTCGAAGACCTTCAAGAAAGAAATGAACATGACTCCCAAAGAATACAGGAGCAAATACAATCCTTAGGAAGAACAACAAGATCTATTTTTCCTTCTCAATAATCACGGAAAAAAAGAGGCCGTTACATGTTTTATCATGAGACAACATACACTGATACTTCGTTGGTATCCCTCCGTTACCCCTCCGTTACCCCTCCGTTATCACTCCGTATATGTATAAGGAGATAGCGACCCATTACCCTTCTATTATCCGTGCAAGAAGCTATTTCTTCCGACCCCCTTCCACAGAAAATGGTAAAATAAAAAAAGGCCATCTCAAAAAATGTTTTGAGACGACCTCTTTGTAATTATGTCAATTTTTTACTTTCTAAATCAGGGCTTCTGATATTTCGAAAAATCGGTATTCATCATGCTGCCTGTTTCCTGAAGAGCCTGGTGGAAAGCAAAGCATGAATAAATATCCTGCGGAAGATGCCCTTTCACGCCACGGTTAAGGTAATCGTGCAGGAGAGGACGATAATCGGGGTGCGCACATTTCTCGATGATCTCCACGGCACGGTTCCTGGGTCCCTTTCCTCTGAGGTCGGCCACGCCATATTCCGAGACGATGATTTTCACCGAATGCTCGGTATGATCCTCGTGTGTCACCTTGGGCACTATACAGCTGATGGCGCCACCTTTGGCTGTGGAGGGAGTGAGGAAAATAGAAAGGTAGGAGTTGCGGGTAAAGTCGCCCGACCCACCGATGCCATTCATCATCTTGGTACCGTTCACATGGGTGGAGTTCACGCTGCCGAAGATGTCCACCTCGATGGCCGTATTGAGCGCGATGATACCCAGGCGGCGTGCCAAGCCGGGGTTGTTGGAAATCTCCGAAGGACGGAGCACCAGTTTATTTTTGAAGAATGCCAGATCGTCATAAAACTTCTGCAGCACCTCGTTGCTCACGGTGAGTGAGCAGCCGCTGGCAAAGGATATGTTACCCTGCTGCATCATGTCGATCACGGCGTCCTGAATCACTTCGGTATATACCTCGAAGCGGGGTATGTCGGGATTACTGCCCATGGAGCCCAGCACGGCATTGGCAATGTTACCCACACCCGACTGGATGGGAAGGAAGTGGGCAGGGATGCGTCCGGCTTTCATTTCGGCCACGAAGAACTCCGCCACGTTGTTTCCGATGCGCGATGTCACCTCATCGAGGGGAGCGAAGCCGCCTCCTTCACCCTCTTTTTCGGTTTCTACCACAAAGATTTTCTCCGGATTCACTTTCACATAATCCAACCCAACGCGGTTCTGTACCTCATAGATGGGTATTTCGCGCCTTTTGGGGGGATCCTGTAGCTCATACAGATCGTGGATACCACGCAGCTTTTGGGGCACCCTCTTGTTGAGTTCCACAATCACAATATCTGCCAAACGGCAAATGGTGGGAGTGATCCCTACACCCGTAGTGGGTATAATCTCTCCATTTTCTGTCACTTCACAAGCCTCGATGACGGCCACGTTGATCTTTCCCAGGAAGCCATACCTTATTTCCTGTGCGAGCTGGGAGAGATGCAGATCGAAAAAGTCAAACTCACCCCGGTTCAGCGCAGCGCGCATATCCTTGTTGGTTTGATAGGGAGTGCGAAATTTAATTGCACCCGCGCGGGCCAAAGCTCCGTCAATGGAGTCGCCGGTGGAAGCGCCCGTAAAAACGCCGATTTTGAAAGCATCGCCTTTTGCGTGCGCTGCTTCTGCCCTTTTAGCGATCTCTACCGGCACTACTTTGGGGCAGCCTGCATGAGTAAAACCGCTGAAGCCTACGTTGTCGTTATTTTTGACAAGCGATGCAGCTTCTTCTGCAGTGATGAATTTTAAAGCCATATCAATATTTTTTCAATTAGTGGTTTTCTCATTGTGATATAGTTCAAATAAATTTGAACCATGCCAGATAATCCTCACGAAAAAAGTTTTTTTTGATGCCCCGAAGAAGAGGCTCGCGGATACTAATACCTTCGTTGCATAATCTCTCCGTAGATCAATCCTTTTTTTAACTCATCGCGACCTGCGTCACCCAATAAATCTCTGATCAAATGATGGTAGGACGATTCTTTTGTTTCAGATACCGTTTCTTCCGTGCCCTTCTCAAGATAACTATCTGACATCGCAGAGATGTCAATGGAGTCAGATCCTAAATCATAAGAGGAGTCTGCGTCAAAAACGAAAATGGAGCTTTTTAGTGAAGTTTCTTTGGAAAAATCGGTCGTCAGATCCATGGAAGAACGAAAGGTAGGTCTTTCACTTTCACTTCGCTGTACAGGAGGGGAGGAAGGTGATGTTTTGGTTTTGGTTACCGGTCTCGTTTCGAACCACAGAGGAGGGGTCTCTTCCTCAACCATATCGGATGTTTCAGTGAAAGACCGTGGCGACTTTTCTGGATAGGGATGCGGAGGTTTTTCCGATTGTTGTTTTTGCTGATTTTTTTTCTTCTTGGAATCATTAAAAAATCCCAATATCATAAAAAATAGCAGAAGCAACAAATAAATGATATCACCAGACTCCATATTTTGATTAATTTTGCAACAGGACAAAAATAATGATTTTTTGCGTAACAACGTGTTTTTGGTGGTAAAAAAAATTTCGGAAGTAACTTCGCAGTCACTCCCGAACATTTAACCAAAACCTTAACTATGAAAAAATTTTTATTTTTTTTCGTCACAAATATAGGACTTTGCATATTAAACTCCAACTTTTCCTCTTGCAAAATGAATAATTTAACGTTTGTGAAAAGCCAAAGGAGATGCTAGTCACAGCTGAAAAAAATGTAAAAATGCAGACAGAGAATACAACAGAAAAAAAACTATTCATAGAAACTTACGGCTGCCAGATGAATGTGGCAGACAGTGAGGTAGTCGCTTCCATCATGGAAATGGACGGCTACACCCTCACCGACAACGACAAGGATGCCGATGCCATTTTCGTGAACACCTGTTCCATCAGGGAGAACGCCGAGCAGAAGGTCATACAACGATTGGAATACTTCAACTCGTTGAAGAGAAAACGAAAAAATAACCTCATCGTGGGGGTACTGGGATGCATGGCCGAACGGGCAAAATCGGAACTGATCGATCGCCACCATGTGGATGTGGTGGTGGGTCCCGATGCTTACCTCGACCTTCCCAACCTGGTGGGTGCCGCTGAGCGTGGTGAGAAGGCCATGAACATCGAACTCTCCAAAACGGAAACCTACAAAGATGTGATTCCGCTGAAGATGGAGGGAAGCAACATATCCGGGTACATTTCTATCATGCGTGGGTGCGACAAGTTTTGTACCTACTGCATCGTCCCTTTCACCCGGGGTCGTGAACGAAGCCGAGAGCCAGAGAGCATCCTCAATGAGTTGCGCGTCATGCGGGAAAAAGGGTTCAGGGAAGCGATCCTGCTGGGACAGAATGTTAATTCATACCGCTATCGTGATGGCGAACAGACAATCAGCTTTCACGAACTGCTGGCCATGGTGGCAGAGGAAGCACCCGAAATGCGTATCCGCTTCACCACCTCCCATCCCTGGGATATGAACAACGAAACACTGGAGACCATCGCACGATACAAGAACCTGTGTAACTACATCCACCTGCCAGTGCAATCGGGCAGCTCACGCATGCTGAAGCTGATGAATCGCCGCTACAACAGGGAATGGTACCTCGAAAGAATAGCCGCCATCAAGCAGATCATCCCAGACTGTGGCCTCTCGACCGACATCATGTGTGGTTTTCACTCCGAGACCGAAGACGATCATCAGGAGACACTCTCGCTGATGCGGGAGGTGGGATTCGATTCTGCCTTTATGTTCAAATACTCGGAACGGCCGGGCACCTACGCGGCAAAAAAGCTGGAGGACAACATTCCCGAGGAGGTCAAAAACCGACGCCTGCAGGAGATCATCGACCTGCAACTGGAGCTATCTCATAAAAGCAACGAGATGGATATGGGAAAGGAATTTGTTATACTGACAGAGGGTTTTTCCAAACGATCCCGGGAACAACTTTTTGGTCGCACCGACCAGAATAAGGTGGTCATTTTTGACAAGAAGCATCATCGCATCGGTGAATTTGTGAAGGTCAGGATAACCGGCTTCACATCGGCCACCTTGCTGGGAACTGCTCTCGATGCCGATTGATAAGAAACAGATAAAGGAAATTTGTCAAAACATTTTTTGCCTTACAAACGTTTTATTTACATAAGAGCCTCAAACGGAGTGACAATGAGGCCTACATTGGATAAGCCATCAACTGTGTAAAAATATTCACCATTAAACGCAACAATTATGAAATCAGAAGCAAAATTACTATTAGGTTTGGGCATTGGTATCGCGCTGGGCGCTGCTGTAGGTTATATCATGGGAACCGACAAAAAAGAAGAATGGCTGGAGCAAGCCAATGAATTAGCCGACAAAATTAAAGCAAATGTAAAGGCAGCCGTATACAAAGGCAAAAGCGAAGTCCATGACTTAAAGGAAGACATCGACGACATTGCTGAAATTGCAAAGAAAGAACTCGCCAAGCAATAACTGACCCTCAAACACCCCGGGAAACGATGGAAGAAAAAAAAGTAAGTACGATGTTCGAGGAGATGCGGAATGACATATCCAACTTTATCAACAGTACCCTTGAACTCGGAAAGCTGGAAGTAATTGAAAAGATCAGCCTGAGTGCATCAGCAATCGTGTATGGCCTCATGCTGGCCGGTGCCCTTGCGATTGCCCTATTGTTTATCCTGGTTACCGCCGGGCTTTATCTGGGTGAGATGCTGCAAAGCTACTGGATCGGATTCGGCGTTGTAGCTGCGTTCGCCTTGCTGATTACACTCATCATACTCATCTCTGGGAGGCCGTTCAAGAAAAAATTCACCAGCCGTGTTGTCCGTTTTCTCATGAAGAACGACGACAATGATGGAAAAAAAAGCAAATAATGAGTACCTATAAATTAACTCCGCTTGAAGAACTGCGTTTGGAAAAGAAACGATTGAGAGAGGAACGGGCTATTGCAAGCCGACGCCTTTCTTATCAATTACAGTACCTGAACGACAACTGGGGATCGATGCTCACCAAGGAGATAACTTCATCCTTCAAGTCGAAATTTGCTGAAACAGTGGATAATTTATCGAATGGCACTTCCCGTTCCATGACACCCTTTATCACCAAAAAGGCCAATCCCTGGATGAACTTTGCCGTAACGAACCTGCCATTGATAGGTTCCCTCGCGTGGGGTATGGCAAAACCGGCAATACTTGCCTTTGCAGCGAAAAAAGCAACCTCGTTCTTGTTTGGGAGAAAAAAAAGATTGAAACGATAAATCCTCTTCAGGATTATCAAAGAGGAGATCGGTGGACGGTGCTTACACCGTCCACTTTTGCTATCTTGGTGCAGAGTTGATTCACCTCCTCGGCACTGTGCACATGCAGGTGAAAGAGACCTTCGAAGATGCCATCTTTGGAAGATACATTTACACTCTGGATATTTACCACCACATCTTCGGCCAGCTTGGCCAGGATGGTGCTGAGAATACCAATGCGATCGATACCAGTGAAGGCAATGGAGGCCAGAAATGAATATTGCCGATAGTCGCCCCAGGCCACCGCAATGATGCGATCACCAAAACTCGATTTCAGCTTTAGCCCCGTCTGACAGGAGCGCTTGTGCACCTCCACCTCCTCCTTTTCCGTGACATACCCAAACACATCGTCACCCGGCAGCGGATTGCAGCATGCCGGCACGATGAAATTCTTCCGAAACTTCACTTCAGTGAGCTGGTAAACTTCTTTCAGGTTTATTTTCGGCTTCTCCGGTTCGAGGGAGAAAAGGGCCGGATTCAGCTCTTTCTTCTCACCCCGCGTATCCGGCGAAGGCTTCTTGATGGCGCTCATGGCCTGCTTCATATACCGTACAAACAGGTTATCCTGCTTCTCAGGAACCTCTTTGATCTTGAAGAAAGCATTCTTGTTGGCGGGAAGAGAGACATCGTTGTTCCCGATCATAAAGTATAGATCATCCTTATTTTCAGCCTTGTAGGACTGAAGGATTTTGTTAAACAGCGTATTCTCTATGGGCTCATTGTTGAACAACTCATCGAGCATATTCTTGCCCATCTCTGCTATACGACGCCTTTGCCGGCGTAAGGAGGCCTCGATCTTGGTGCGTGCCTTCGCCGTAGTCACAAAATTGAGCCACTCCGGCTGAGGGTTAACCGACTGTGAAGTAAGTATCTCAATCTGATCGCCGCTGCGCAGCTGCTGGCTGAGTGGCACCAACGTATGGTTCACCTTGGCTCCCAGGCAATGGTCACCAATGCGGGTATGAATGGTGTAAGCAAAATCGAGTGCCGTGGCGCCCTGGGGTAGTGTTTTTATTTCCCCTTTGGGGGTAAACACAAAGATCTCGGAGGAGAAAAGGTTCATCTTCACCGTATCCAGGAAGTCGATAGCATTGGGATTGGGATTGGAGAGAATCTCTTGGATGGTTTTCAGCCACTTATCCAGTTCGTTGTCCTCTTCGATCCGGTTTTCCTTGTATTTCCAGTGGGCAGCAAACCCTTTTTCGGCAATATCATCCATTCGACGACTTCTGATCTGTATCTCAATCCACTTTCCGTCGGGGCCCATTACTGTAAGGTGAAGAGCCTGGTATCCATTGGCTTTGGGATGACTCACCCAGTCACGGATACGGTCGGGACGAAGCTTGTAGATATCGGTGATGGCAGAATAGATGTCCCAGCACTGTTTCTTTTCATCTATCCCGGGGTGCATTTCAAAGATGATGCGCACAGCAAAAAGATCATACACCTCACTGAACTCGATCCCCTTGTTCTGCATCTTGTTCCAGATGGAGTATACCGATTTCACACGGGCCCGCATCTCGTAGGTGATATCCATCTTATCCAGGGCCTTGACTACGGGTACGGCAAAATGTTCATAAATCTTGTTCCGCGCGGGAGCTGTCTCCTCAATCTTTCTGTTGAGATCGGCAAAAGCCTCGGGGTGTTCATACTTGAAGCAGAGCTCTTCCAACTCGGTCTTGATGGCAAACAAACCAAGCCGGTGAGCCAGCGGAGCGTAAATATAGAGGGTCTCGCCGGTAATTTTGAACTGCTTCGTGGGAGCCATGGACGATAGTGTGCGCATGTTGTGCAACCTGTCGGCTATCTTAATCAGAATCACACGGATATCTTCAGACATGGTGAGCAGCAGCTTTCGGAAATTCTCCGCCTGCGCCGAGACATTCTCCCCGAACATTCCACTCGATATCTTGGTCAGCCCATCCACAATCTGCGCAATCTTATCACCAAACAGGGCCCGAATATCTTCAGCCGTATAATCGGTATCCTCAACCACATCGTGCAGCAATGAAGCAGAAATGGAAGTCGAACCCAGTCCCATCTCTTTAGAGACAATGCGGGCTACAGCCAGCGGATGCATGATATAGGGTTCACCCGAACGCCGCCGGGCGCCTTTGTGTGCCTCCCTGGCCATGTTAAAAGCACGGGTGATGACATCTACCTTCCGCCGGTGATTGGAATTCAGATAATCTTGCAGCAACCCCTGAAACTCCTCTTCAATCATCTGTTCTTCCAAACTCTGTTTATCTTCGTCACTCATACGATAGTTCGCCAATTTTAAAACAGCAACATTTAAAGTGAACGAAATTACAAATAAATCAGCAGATAAGTTGAATCATCTCGCTATTTTTTACATTGCAAAGTGCCCACCCTCCAAAACGATTCCTGTTTTTTCATACACCCCCATGTAGGATTAAACAGAAGAAGAGTCCTTGTATATTGTAGAAAAAGGTGTATCTTTGTTTTTCAACAGGGGTGCCCAAAAAGAACGGGCTGAGATCATACCCAATCACCTGATCCGGGTAATGCCGGCGTAGGGAAATAAAAGTGCTCACTGGTCTGTGACGCTTTCTATGGTATATATCTTACATTATTCCCCTTTTTTATTTCACGAACCAGATGCGCAATGCTCCAGCCAGATGCTGTCAGCATGATGCATCCTAAAACTCTATGAAAATGAAAAAGGTTTTCTTATTGTGTATGCTGATAAGCTTATCAGCTGTAGGTTTTCAACTAGCAGCCAATTCCGGCGCTGCTTCTTATGGGAAAACAGATGCCGAAGCAGCATCTCCCGACAGTCTCAATCACATTCAACTCGAAGAGCTGGTGGTTTCCGGCACCAGAGCAGCAAACAACACACCGGTCTCCTACTCCAACATCGCTGCATCGGATATCAAAAAACAGAATGCGGCAAGAAATATCCCGGCTATTCTGCAGACGACCCCATCGCTGGTATCTTTTACGGAGGATGGACTGGGTGTAGGCAACACCTACTTCCGGATACGGGGAACCGATGCGACCCGCATCAACGTCACCCTGAACGGAATGCCACTCAACAACCCCGAGAGCCAGGAGGTGTTCTGGGTGAACTTACCAGACCTCTCCAACTCGCTGCAAAACATACAGATACAACGCGGCGTGGGCACCTCCACCAATGGTTCGGCTGCCTTTGGCGCCAGCATCTCCCTACAGACGACCGGTGCTCGCTCCGAAAGCTATGGAGAAGCATCCACCGCGGTGGGCAGCTACGGAACCTTTCTGTCTCACATTGCTGGCGGCACGGGGATTTTAGAGAACGGACTCTCTTTCGATGCCCGCTTCTCACGTGTACTGGGTGATGGCTATGTGCGTAACGGCAGCGTGGATCACACCAACCTCTATGCTGCCATATCGCACTATACCGACCGGCAGCTGATCCGGTTGAGCTACCTGAAAGGGGTGCAACACACCGGCATCACGTGGGAAGGTGTCTCCGAAGAACAGATGGAGGATCCTCAATATGGGCGCCGATACAACCCGGCAGGAGAGTATGAGGATGAAGCGGGTAACCGGCTTTACTACGACAACGAAACAGACAACTACTACTCCGATATTCTGCAGCTCACACTCACACGGGAGCTGAGCCCTTACTTTGTGGTAAACGGGGGGCTGAGCTACAATTATGGCTATGGCTATTATGAGAACTACAGGGAGGACAACGACTTCTCCGATTTCGGCCTCCCGGCGCAGACGCTGCAGGGGGTAACCTACGAGCAGAGTGACTTTATCCGGCGCAAGTTGATGGAAAATGATTTTTATGTGGCCAACCTGGGACTCAGCTACACCCAAAAAAGGTTGAAGATGACCCTGGGCGGGATGTATAGTTACTACGACGGCGACCATTTCGGGCGACTGCCATGGATAAAGTTCAATCAATCTGTTGCCGAAAACCATGAATGGTACCGTAACGTGGGAAGGAAATCGGAAATAAATCTGTTTGCCAAAGCCGATTATCAACTGAATGAGCAACTTTCTTTTTTCGGCGACCTGCAATACAGAGGGATAAATTATAAGTTCACCGGAATGGACGATGACCTGATGGATATCACCGGTGAATATACCTATCATTTTCTGAACCCCAAAGCGGGCATCAATCTCAACCTGAATGAACGCAGCCGGCTCTATGCTTCCGTAGCGGTGGGTCAGCGCGAGCCGTTGCGTACCGACCTGAAAGATGGAATCAAAGGGGAGTCGGTGAACCCCATACAGCCGGAGCGAATGATTGATTATGAGCTGGGTTATCAGTACCGCGGCGCGGAAGGACTTCAACTGGGAGCAAACATTTATTTCATGGACTACCACAATCAGATGGTGCAGACAGGAAAACTGAACGATGTGGGTTACAAGCTGATGGAAAATGTGAAAGAGAGCTATCGTGCCGGACTGGAGCTGGAGGCTGCTGTTCCTTTGTGGAATAACAAAATCAGAATTGACGGCAACGCCACTTTCAGCAGGAATAAAATTAAAAATTATGTGGCCTGGTTCGACCAGTACGACAACCAGAACGACTGGGGATGGGTAGGTCAGGTATCTGAAGAGTACGGAACTACCGATATCTCCTTCTCTCCCATCCTGGTCAGCGCAGCGGGTATAACCTGGCAACCCACATCGGTACTCTATCTGAATCTGATGGGAAAATATGTGGGCAAACAGTATATGGACAATACCTCCGATGAGGCCAAATCGATCGATCCCTATTTCGTGAGCAACTTCTCAGCAGGTTATACATTTAAGAAGAGTTCGATAGGCACCTTCAACCTGCAGGTTTTCGTGAACAACCTCTTTAATAGGGAGTACGTGGCCAACGGATGGGCGGCGACCGACACCTTTGCCAACGGCAGCAGCATTCACTGGATTGGCTATTATCCGCAAGCCACACGCAACTACATGGCGCGGCTCACCCTCTCATTTTAAAAACTATGCAAACCATCGAAATGATCGGCGCCGTCATTGGGCTGCTTTATTTGTACCTGGAGTATAAAGCCAACAAATGGTTGTGGCCGGTGGGTGTCGTGATGCCGGTGGTTTACGTGTGGATCTTCTTCCAGAGTAAGTTTTATGCCGATATGGGGGTCAACATCTACTACTTCTTAGCCAGCATCTATGGCTGGATATACTGGACACGGCATAAACAACAGGAAGAGGCGGAGCTGCCCGTCACCCACACCCCGCGGTGCCATCTGTTGCCGCTCACGGTGGTGGGCGTAGCTCTTTTTGCTGCGATCGCTTTTATTCTAGTGCAATACACCGACAGCCCTGTTCCGTATGGCGACAGCTTCACCACTGCCCTGAGCATCCTCGGGATGTGGTTGCTGGCCCGCAAACATGTGGAGCAGTGGCTGTTTTGGTTTGTGGTCAATGTAGTCTCCTGCGGGCTTTATCTCTGGAAGGGGCTCTACCCCACCTCCATCCTCTTTGCCATCTATTCGGTGATCTCCGTCCTGGGCTATTTTAAATGGAAACGGATGGTGCATCCTCAGCCCACAATGGCGTCGGTCAGTTCGTCGATGGAGAAACCTGCAAAGTAGGGAGAGATATCGAAAGAAGAGAGCCTCTTGCGAACCTCGTCCGGGGTGTACTTCACTCCCTTCAGCAACTGCTGCACCGCGGTGAGGTCGCTCCTCACCCCGAAGAAAGTACCATAAAAAGTGATGTCCTCAATCACTCCTTTTTTCGTATCGATAAATACCTGCGTCTTGCCTGCAGGGTATCGTCGTTCGCGCACGATCTCGGCAATCGGGTTTGTCCCAAAGTTCCAGTTCCAGTTGCCAAACTTCGCCTGTCTTCTTCTTTCAATAGCCTGCAGCTCCTCCTCATTGAAATGATACGCCTGCATCTCGGGATATTTCTGCTTCATGTGCTCCAGTATCCTGTCGGCAAATTGTGTCACCGTAATCTTCTCAGGCAGGTTGGGCAAGATGTTGTCGACGCGGCTGCGCACCGACTTCACCCCTTTGGCTTCCACCACCTCGGTCGATGTTTCCAACGCTTTTGAGAGGACCGTCAGATCCACATCAAACAGGATACACCCATGGTGCATCACCCGTCCGTCGAGATAGGCCTGCGCGTTGCCGCTGATCTTTTTACCCTGGATGGTGATGTCGTTCCGGCCCGTAAACTCAGCCTCCACGCCCAGCTCCTGCAGCGTTTGGATCACCGGCTCGGAGAAGGCTTTAAAATCGAAGCTCCTGCTGTCTCGATCTTCATTGGAGATGATCGTATAGTTCAGGTTGTTGAGGTCGTGATAAACAGCACCTCCACCCGAGATGCGGCGCACCACGTGGATTCCCTTCTCCTGCACATACTTCTCATTGATCTCCGCATGGGTATTCTGATTTTTACCCACAATGATGGAGGGTTCGTTGATCCACAGAATAAAAACCTTGTCGAACTGTGTCATCTGTTTAAAGCAGTACTCCTCCAGCGCGATGTTAAAGTCGGGCTTATTTGATTGATTGACGATATATATCATTGGGTCTCCTTAAAAAAATTAAACCGTGCAAAGGTAAAAAAAGAAGATCAATTCCGGCCATTGTAAGCCTGAACCGATCTCCTTAAACTTCAAGTTTATGTTTCTTCAGTAGTTCCTTTATTGTTTGCAATTAAGGCGGAGCCATACAGATATTTTGTGGGGCCCCATTGCGAACAATGAGCGTATAAAAAGAGTAGCTGTTTGATATTATTTCTTTTTCTTCGGAATAATATGCACTGCCTCACCTTGGACATCGGCAAAAGCCTCGAAGATTGCCTCCGAGTAGGTGGGATGACCATAGATGGTGTTCACCACCTCCTCCACGGTAATCTCCATCTCCATGATCAGGGAGGCCTGGGTGATGAGCTCTGCAGCCGACGGTCCCAGGATATGTACACCCAACACCTCGCCGTAGCGGTTGTCGGCAATCACCTTCACAAAACCTTCTGCTTCGCTCGATGCCAGCGCACGTCCATTGGCGCTGAAGTTAAAACGCCCGATGCGGATATCGTCGCCATACTTTTCCCGTGCCTGCGCTTCCGTCAGTCCCACCATGGCCACCTCGGGCAGGGTGTAGACCACCGATGGTGCAGAGAGCAGCTTCACCTGACGGTGATTTCCTTTCACAGCATTGTCTGCCGCTACCTCACCCATGCGGAAGGCCACGTGTGCCAGCATCTTGATTCCATTGATGTCGCCAGGAGCATAAATGCCCTTCACGCTGGTTTCCATGTACTGATCCACCTTAATTCGGCCTCTTTCGGTCTCGAACTTCACCTCTCCCAATGATTCCAGATCGGGTACACGACCGATGGCCAGCAGCGCCTTGTCGGCAATGATTGATTCTCTGCCTTCAATCTTGATCTCCAGCTTATCTCCCTTGTCAACCACTTCGGTCACCTTGGCCGACGTGACCACTTCAATTCCTTTCTTTTTGATTAATCGGGTCAGCTCATTGGTCACATCCTCGTCGAACATGGAGACAATGTGATCCATCATCTCCACGATGATCACCTTCGAGCCAAGCCCTGCAAAGGAGAGGCCCATCTCGGCGCCAATCACGCCACCTCCCAGCACCACCATGGTTTCGGGAACCTCCTTGATGTCGAGCAGGTCGTCACTGGTCAGCACCTTGTCGTTCTGGATACCTGGAATATTGATCATAAATACCTTGGAGCCACCAGCAAGTATAATCTTATCGGCCTTGATGATCTTTGTATCATCCACGACCACATCTTTGTTCTTGTTGATCTTTCCGAAGCCTTTGTAGATATCCACACCGTTTGATTTCAGCAGAGCCTCCACGCCGCTGGTCAGTTTTTTCACCACGCCGTTTTTGAAAGCCACCACTTTCTCCATATCGATCTTGATCTCGGGGTTCCCGATGATAATCCCCCTGGATGCGGCATGCTTGATGTGCTCCACAATTTCCACGTTCTTCAGATAAGCTTTTGAAGGAATACAACCTACGTTGAGGCAGGTACCTCCGAAAACACCTTTCTCCACGATGGCCACCTTGGCACCCAGCTGAGCGGCCCTGATGGCTGCCACATAACCGGCCGGACCGCCACCGATGACCGCCACATGGTAACTGTCCTCGAGGCGGATCATCCGTTTATCCTCTTCACTTTCTTCCGCGCCCGTATCTTCGAATTCCTCGGGCATCAAGGTGTCGATCGATTCATTTTCATTCCCGATATAACCAATGACGGTCGTAACCGGCACGGTCTCATCGTCGTGATACACGATTTTCAGCAGGACTCCCGAAGCTTCTGCTTCAATTTCCATGCTGGTCTTATCGGTCATAATCTCCAGGATAACCTCACCTTCCTTCACTGGATCACCCTCTTTTTTCAACCATTTCACAATTTGCCCTTCGGTCATGTCGATACCTGCTTTGGGCATGATTATTTCAAAAGCCATATCTTTTTGTTTCTATTTTTTAGTTTTTAGCGATCTGTTATAGCGGTCAGCTTTCAGCTCTATTTATTTTCAAATTGGCACATGATCACATTGGCACATTAAATAAACAGTGTCAATGGATCCTCCATGGCCGCTTTCAGATCGGTCATAAATTTCGCACCCGTGAGTCCGTCAATCACCCGGTGATCGGCCGTGAGGCTCACCTTCATGATGGGACGGATCACAATTTGACCATCCCGGGGCACCGCCCGCTGCTGGGTAGATGAGACACTCAGAATAGCAGAGTTGGGCTGATTGATGATGGCTGTGAATTCATCCACGCCATACATGCCCAGGTTACTGATGGTAAAGGTACTTCCGGCCTGTTCGTCCGGCAACAGTTTCTTCGCGAAGGTACGTTCGGTGAGATCCTTCATGGCCACCACGAACTCGCTCAGCGACATTTTGTCGGCGCCCTTCACAACCGGCACCAGCAAGCCCTCATCCAAACCCACCGCCATACCCAGGTTCACATAGTTGTGAAAGGTGATCTCGGTAGCATCCTTGTTCAGGCTCGCGTTGATATATTTATGTTTCGGCAAGGTCTTGATCACGGCCATCGAAATCAGGTCGGTCACCGTCACCTTCTTTCCGGTCTTCTCCATGATGGGTCCAAGCAGTCGCTTGCGCAGTGCAAGTAACTCGGTCATGTCGATCTCCCAGGTCTGTATGAAGGTAGGCGCACCAAAGAAGCTTTCCGACATGCGTTTGGAAATAATCTTGCGCATCTGCGTCATCGGCACCGTTTCCGAAT
>CAZRRC010000017.1:16209-29151 GCA_964602395.1 uncultured Proteiniphilum sp.
TTTCTATCTTCCATTCACTCAGTTTTTATCGGTTATTGACTAATCTGAGGATATATTTCCGGATGCGCTCCACACTCGGGATCATGGCCGTCTCCAGCGTTTGGTTGTATGGGATGGGTACATCTTCTCCGGCAAGCCGTAGTATCCGGCCATCGAGATAGTCGAAGGCTTCGCTCTCGGCAATGACAGCCGCCACCTCGCCAATGAAACCGCTCGTTTTGTGGGCATCGTTGACCAAAAGCACCTTGCCGGTTTTCTTCACCGACTGAATCACGGTATCCTTATCCAGCGGCGCAAGGGTTCTTAAATCCACTACTTCCACCTCCACACCTTCGGCCTCATGCACCTCTTCGGCCGCCTTCATCACACGTTCCAGCATGCGTCCGTAGGTGACCACCGTCACATCTTTTCCTTCTCTTTTTATATCCGCCTTGCCAATGGGCAGTACGAAGTCGGGATCGAGGGGCACCTCCCCCTTCATGTTATACTGGGCTTTGTACTCAAGGAAGATAACCGGATTGTTATCCCGAATGGCCGCTTTGAGCAATCCCTTCACGTCGGCAGGTGTGCCCGGGGCAATTACCTTTAACCCGGGGATATGGGTAAACCAGGCTTCGAGCGACTGAGAGTGCTGGGCAGCAGAGCCCACGCCACCTCCAGCAGCAGCACGGAACACGACCGGTATCTGGCCCTTTCCGCCGAACATGTATCTTGTTTTGGCAGCCTGATTCACAATATTGTCCATCATGTAGACGATGAAATCCATAAAGGTAACATCCACGATGGGGCGAAGGCCGGTCATGGCAGCACCGATTGCTGCTCCCGAAATGGCATTCTCTGAGATGGGCGTATCGCGTACCCGCTCCTTGCCAAACTCCTCCAGCATACCTACCGAGGTGCCAAAGTCGCCACCAAAAATACCCACATCTTCTCCCATCAGGAACACGTTCTCATCGCGCCGCATCTCTTCCGACATTGCCGTGATGATGGCATCACGCACCGACATTAATTTTGTTTCTTTTTCCATCTAACTATTTCTGAGCTGTTTTAAATTCTTTGAGACCCTTTTCGGATCATTCTTTCTGTTTTATGAATTTACACTGTGCGGTCAGGGTGCAAAAATATCCTCAAAGGCCGACTCCAGTGTGGGCTCGGGACTGCTTAAAGCAAACTTAACCGATTCCTCCACAGCATCTTCCGAGGCATTCTCTACAGCTTCAATCTCCTCCTTTGTAGCCAGTTTATTCTCCAATAGATATTGTTCGAAACGGGGTATCGGATCCTTCTTCTTCCACTCATCTACCTCCTCCTTGGTGCGATATTTACCCGGATCGGAGGTGGAATGACCCAGATAACGATAGGTAATGGACTCTACCAATACAGGTCCGTTACCCTCCCGCACATATTGCACAATCTCCTTAAACTTATCATATACCGCCATCAGGTCGTTCCCATCTTCAATAAAATGTCCCGGAATACCGTAGGAAGCTGCACGTCGATAGTTGTAATCGATGTTAATCACACTGCTGATGGGTGTGCTGATTCCATACATGTTGTTGATGGAGTAAAAAATTACCGGCAGCTTCCAGATCGACGCCAAGTTCATGGTTTCGTGAAAGGTACCCTCATTGACGGCACCATCGCCGAAGAAGCAAACGACAATCTTGCCTGTTTTCTTTATTTTTTGAGTGAGTGCAGCACCAATGGCCATGCCCATGCCACCGCCCACAATACCATTGGCACCCAGGTTACCCCCGTCAAGGTCGGCAATGTGCATCGACCCTCCCTTGCCTTTGCAGGTCCCGGTTGCTTTACCCATAATTTCGGCCATCATCTCGTTGAGGTCGATTCCCAGCGCAATGCTCTGACCATGACCCCGGTGATTGGATGTGATCAGGTCGACTCCCTTCTCCAATGCGGCAACAGCCCCCACATTGGCAGCTTCCTCGCCGATCGAGAAATGAGTCATTCCAGGCACTACACCCCTTTTAACCAGACGGTTGACCTTGTTATCGAAATTACGGATATCAAGCATAGCCCGATGCATTTCCAGTAATTTGTCCTTGGAAATACCCGTCACTTTTTGTGAATTTTTTTTCGCCATAGCAACTTCCTTAATCTATATTCTTTGGATGTTTTTTTATTAAATTAGAATGAATCTACTTAACAACAGTTGTTCGAAGCGATTGTTTTAAGCAGATTAATATTTAAGCTTTATTAATCTTTCACCCGAAACAGCAAGAAGCAATTATTTCAAGTGCTTATCATACAAAAGGAAAGAATGTAATAAATAATTAAAGACTTTTTTGTCTGAAATAAAAAATAAACCATATCTTTGTCACCATACCGTCAAAAAAAAGAACAGGGAACAAGAGCGTCAAAGGAGCACTTTTCGCATAATGCCCCCACCCAATGTTCCCGCGAATAAAAAAAAGAAGAGAAAAAGAGATGTTTTCAAAAACCTGTGAATACGGCATCAAAGCGGTGCTCTATATTGCCGGGCAATCGCTCCGGCAAGTTCGCTCCAAGATGAGTGACATCGTGCAGCAGATTGGCTCGCCCGAAGCATTTACCGGGAAGATACTGGGTGCTTTATCCAGACATGGTATCATCGACTCCTATACCGGTCCGCGCGGAGGATTCGAAATGAGTCAGGAGCAGCTTCACCTTATCACCATTGCCGATATCGTGCGGGCAATTGAAGGAGATGATTTTTTTGAGGATTGTGTACTGGGGTTGGGGGTATGTGATGAAGCGCACCCCTGTCCCATGCACCACGCGGTGGAACCCGTGCGGAAGGAGATGATGGAGGTGTTGCAGCAAGCCACCGTGTATGAACTGGCCATGGGATTAAAGAATGAAGTATCCCTATTAATTCGGTAATTTTTTTGGATTAAAAAAAGCGACGTTTTTTCACCTTTAAACAATGAAACGGTATGTCACAAAAGAAGTTATGGATTGCACTGACAGCAGTGATCGTCTTATCTTTTGCCGTTTTGCTCTATTACGGCAACCAAATCTATCAGCAGGCCCCTCCCATACCCGAAAAGGTGGTCGATGAGACAGGAAACCTGTTGTTTACCGGTAGTGATATCAAAGATGGCCAGAATATCTGGCAGAGTATTGGCGGGCAGGAGATCGGCACCGTCTGGGGACATGGAGCCTACGTGGCGCCCGACTGGACAGCCGACTACCTTCATCGCGAGGCAGAGTTCCTATTGAACAAGTGGTCGCAGGAAAACCATGGTGCTCCCTTCAACAAACTGACATCGGTGGAGCAGGCTACGCTGGAGAGCAGGCTGCAGACCTTCCTGCGCGAGAACACCTACAATGCCGCTTCGGGCACGCTGGCCATCGCCTCAGAGCGTTACGAAGCCTTTCTCTTCATCAAAACGCACTATGCCGGCCTTTTTATGGATGATTCTTCACTCGATGAACTCCGTGATGCCTATGCCATTGCAAAGAATACCATCAAAACGGAGGAGCGCATGGACAAGATGGCCCAATTTTTCTTCTGGGCTTCCTGGGCTTGCGTGACCAACCGTCCCGGCGACGATATCACCTACACCCACAACTGGCCGCCCGATGAGCAGATCGGCAATGTGCCCACCAGCGACTTGATATTGTGGACCGGCTTCAGCATCATCATGCTGCTGCTCGGCATCGGCATCATGATCTTCGTGCAGGCACGCGCCCGCCAGGAAGAGCTATTGAAGCCCATGGAGGATCCCCTGATGAACCAGACCGTCACTCCATCGATGTGGGCAGTAAAGAAATATTTCTGGGTGGTAAACCTGCTCATCCTGGTACAGGTGCTGCTGGGCGTCATCACGGCCCACTACGGCGTGGAGGGTGGCGGCTTCTACGGCGTAGACATCACCGGCATCATCCCCTACTCCATCACCCGCACCTGGCATGTGCAACTGGCCATCTTCTGGATAGCCACCGCATGGCTGGCCACCGGGTTGTATATTGCCCCCTCATTGAATGGCAAAGATCCCAAATACCAAAAGCTGGGGGTGAATGTGCTGTTTATCGCCTTGCTTATCGTGGTGGGCGGATCCCTGATCGGACAGTGGTTTGGCGTGATGCAACGACTCGATCTGGTCAACAACTTCTGGTTCGGACATCAGGGTTATGAATATGTCGACCTGGGCCGTTTCTGGCAACTGCTACTGGTAGTGGGTCTTTTCCTGTGGCTCACGCTCATGATCAGGCCCATCCTGCCGATCATCAAAAAGGGCACATCGGAAAAAGGACTGCTGATTCTCTTTCTCCTTTCCTGTGCTGCCATTGCAATGTTCTATGCCGCCGGACTGATGTGGGGACGGACAACCAACCTCGCCGTAGCCGAATATTGGCGCTGGTGGGTCGTGCATCTCTGGGTGGAAGGATTCTTTGAGGTCTTCGCCACCGTGGTTGCCGCCTTTTTGTTTACCCGCATGGGACTGCTCGGCATCCGCTCGGCCACCAACAACGTGCTCTTTGCCACCGTCATCTTCCTCACGGGAGGCATCCTCGGCACCTTCCACCATCTCTATTTTACTGGCACCCCCACGGGTGTGATGGCGGTGGGAGCCACCTTCAGTGCCTTGGAAGTAGTGCCGCTGATCCTGATCGGTTTCGAGGCCTACCACAACTACCGCATGAGCAAATCAACCGAATGGCTTAAAGATTACAAGTGGCCCATTTTCTTTCTGCTATCCGTCTCTTTCTGGAACTTCCTGGGAGCAGGCATCTTCGGATTTATCATCAACCCACCCATCGCGCTTTATTACATGCAGGGACTTAACACCACGCCCGTACATGGCCATGCTGCCCTCTTCGGAGTATACGGCATGCTCGGGATCGGCCTCATTCTGTTTGTATTGCGCAGCATGTACCGCAAGCAAAAGTGGAACAACAAGCTCATCGCATTCACCTTCTGGTCGCTCAACATCGGCCTTCTGCTGATGGTGGTGCTGAGCCTTCTCCCGGTGGGGTTAATGCAGACCGTCGCCAGCGTAAACGAAGGCATGTGGTATGCTCGCTCAGCCGAGTTCATGCAGCAGCCGCTTGTCAGCTTCTTCAAGTGGATGCGTATCTTCGGTGACACCATCTTCGCCATCGGCACGCTCACCCTGTTCTGGTTTGTATACCAACTCACCATCAAAAAGAAAAAGAAACCCACGGAAAAACTGTAGGCACTTTACAATCAATCACCCCGGGTGCTGCGGTCGCAGTTAATCCCTGCCGACGGCATCCCTTCAAATTACAATGCATTATGGACATCAACAACCAAAGCATCGTCGGAAAAATTGTGGCGGAGAACTACAAGGCCGCTTCTATTTTCAAAAAACACCGCATCGATTTCTGCTGCAACGGCAACAGAACCATTGCCGATGCAAGTCGTGACAAAAATCTGGACGAAGAAATGCTCATCGAGGAGTTGCTCTCCGTGGTAAACAACAAGGAGAGTGGCGAGATCGACTTTAAAGCGTTTCCCCTCGACCTGCTGGCCGACTATATCGAAAAAACGCACCATCGCTATATCGAGACCAAAATACCAGAGATCACCCCTTATCTGAATAAGATTGTCCGGGTACATGGGGAGCGTCATCCCGAACTGGCAGTCGTGGAAAAACTATTCCTCGAGTCGGCGCGCGACCTCACGGCACACCTCCGGAAGGAGGAGCTGATGCTGTTCCCTTATATCAGGCAACTGGTAAAAACGCAACTCTCGGGCGGAAAGCTTCCGCAAGCCAAAATGGGCACGACAACAGCCATGGTTAACCAGATGGAGCACGAGCACGAGGCAGAAGGAGAGCGTTTCCGCGACATCAGTGAACTCACTGGCGACTATACACCACCCGAAGATGCCTGCAACACCTATCGGGTAACACTGAGCCTGCTGAAAGAATTCGAGGAGGACCTGCACCGGCATATCCACCTTGAGAACAACATTCTTTTTCCGAAATCTATCGCTCTGGAAGAAACATTGACAGCATGATATAACAAATCTTCCAAAGCTGGGAAGCGGCATTTTTTGCCGCTTCTTTTGTATCTTTGCCCCGTTCATACACAAATGCCTTATGGATAATTTGCCTACATTGCCCACGGTCATCCTTGCAAACGGTCGCTTTCCCGATCACGCCCTGCCGCTTTCTCTCATTGAAAAAGCGGACTACCTTGTCTGTACCGACGGTGCGGCCAACGACTTTATCGCCCGCGGCGGCAAGCCCGATGCGATTGTAGGCGACTGTGACTCCATCTCCCCGGAGAACAAGCTTCTTTATGCGCACATCCTGCATCCCGATGCCGATCAGGAGAGCAACGACCTCACCAAGGCTGTACAGTTCTGCATACAAAACGGACGAAGAGAGATTGCGATTGTGGGGGGGACAGGATACCGCGAGGATCACACACTGGGAAACATCTCGCTGCTGGCCGACTACATGGAAGAAGCCACGGTGATGATGGTGACCAATTATGGCATCTTCACCCCCATGCGGGGTACCGTTGAATTTTCCAGCCACCGGGGGCAGCAAGTCTCCCTTTTTCTCATTGACCCTGCCGCTGTGACCACGCACAACCTGAAATACCCGCTCACCAACCGGATACTGACCAACTGGTGGCAAGGCTCCCTCAACGAATCGCTGGGCGACCGCTTCACGGTGGAGTCACACGGGAGGGTGATTGTTTTCCGGGTCTATAGCTGAGCGGATGCTGATTGAATACTGACCGGATGCGAACCCGATGAACCTGAAAGCAGCTTGATGTTTCCTCAGGCCAGCTCACGCAGGATGTCGACAGATTTCAGTACCGGAAAGTCATAGATATGCAACCGGTAAAAGTCGAGCAGGTAATCCAGAATCCTATTCCGGTCGTTGCGCGACAGACGAAAGAGATGCATGTTGCCGTAATTCATGCGCCGGAGCAGCACCAGGAAATCGCTCTCTCGGCTGTTCAAATAGTGCGAATGCATCGGCATGTGCTGCACAAACTCCCCCTGCATCAGATCAAAAAAACGATGCTTTCCACTCCACTCCACATTCGGATAAATACCCATGAAGCGGGTCAATCCAAACAAGAACGCCAGATGAAAGTTACCCAGCCCCCTCTCGGTGGCCTCCAGCGTCTCTATTGAGTTCTTCACAAAGAAGTAGGTGGGTTCGTTGTTTCCCGACTCACGGAGCACACGCGACAGGAACTCCGAAAGGAAGAAGGCCAGCGATACCTTGCTCATGTGGGAGCAGAGATCCTGCAGCGGGAACTGCCTTTCCGCCTCCTTCAACCGGTGCAGGTCACGCAGCGGCAGGTGCTCCACCTCCAGGTTCAGCACCGACAGCGGGAAGAAAAGCGAGGTTTTTATTTTCGCCTTTTTGCCATGCGAGCGGGGAAGCAGGTAAGAGACCCTGCCAAAGTCGCGGGTAAACACCTGCGCGATGCTATAGATGTCGTTGTAAGGCGAAGTACCCAACACAATGCCTTCGGTTTTGTGGAGCATGATGCTATTTTACACTGTATGATAGAATGACAACACAAAAATAGAAAAAATGGAGAAGAAAGGCAAGAAGCGGAGACAGTCCCACAGGTAGGGGCCTAAGCACAAAAAAGCTCCGGTAAATATACCGGAGCTTTTTTATCTCTTCTGCAATGCTGCTTAATACATTTTTTTCTTGATGCGGGCAGCTTTTCCACGCAGGCTGCGCAGGTAGTAAAGTTTTGTTCTGCGTACCTTTCCTGCACTGTTGAGCGTAATGTCTTCAATGAAGGGGGAATTCATGGGGAAAATACGTTCCACACCGATGTTATCCGACATCTTCCGTACGGTGAAACGCTTTGCGTCTCCGTGACCGGCAATCTTGATCACCACCCCGCGATACTGCTGTATACGCTCCTTGTTACCTTCCGCAATACGGTAAGCAACCGTGATGGTATCGCCACTTTTGAAAGCAGGAAACTCCTTCTTTTCTTTTGCGAAAGCGGCTTCTGCTATTTTTAATAAATCCATCTTTTGTAAAGCTTTATGTTAATAATTAACCTATTTGAACGCAATATGCCGATAACGTGCCGACAGAGATTACGTAAAGCGGATGCAAAGGTAACAATTATTCCCAAAACTACCACACAAAAATATTATTTAATGTTTATTTATGAAGCCCTTATTGTCTGTCCCGGCAAAAATAGTTATTTTTGGCTTTCTAAAAGGTTTCAGGCTTTCATATCTACACAACATGCAAAGAAAAATCATTCCGGTTGTCTGTCTGGCAATTTTGCTACTTTCCTGTAAACAACCTTATAACGTGACCCATATATCGGGTACCATTGTAGCGATGGATTCTACTTACGATGCACATCCGTACCCACAGATGCAGGCACTGGTGCAGTCATACAAGACGGGTCTCGACCGGGAGATGAATGTGGTGATCGGTCACTCGGCACAATTTATGGACTACAAGCGACCGGAGAGCCTGCTCACTAACCTCACCTCCGACGTGATGAAGGCCTACGGCGACGAGCATCTGCCCCAGGGTGCCGATGTGGGGGTGATGAATGTACACGGCCACAGGGCCACCCTGCCCCAGGGTAAAATCACTGTGGGCAACATGTACGAGATCTATTCGTTCGACAACGCCATCACCTTTCTGAAGCTAAAGGGGAGCGATCTGAAAAAAATATTCGATGCTTATGCCCGCATTGGCGGTGCTGGCATCTCCTCGAATGTGAGGCTTGTGGCCCGTGAGGGAAAAGTACAAAGTGTCACCCTCGATGGCAAACCCATCGACGAGGAAAAAGTCTACCAGGTGGTCACGCTCGATTATCTCGCTGAAGGCAACGACAACATGGCTGCCTTCCGCGATGCTCTCTCCCGCACAGATACAGGTGTCACGCTGCGCGACATCATGATCGACCACGTCAAAGAATTAACACGCCGCGGCAATGAGGTCGTCTCCACCCTCGACGGGCGCATCATCATTCACAAATAACACCCATTTCCGATGAACAGAATGCTTTCCTGCCTGCTGGTCACCCTCTTCACTCTTTGCCACACGACGCTCACAGCGCAAGAGGCGTTGGTAATCCTCCACACGAACGACACCCACAGTCGCATTGAACCCCTTCCACCAACCGACAGGTCGGCGCCCGACCTGGGTGGTGTTGTCCGCCGTGCGACCTATATCAATCAGGTGCGCGAGACAAACAAGCATGTGCTCCTGTTCGATGCAGGTGACTTCCTGCAGGGCACCCCTTACTTCAACCTTTTCAAGGGAGAAGTGGAAGTGAAGGCGATGAACATGATGCGCTACGACGCAGCCACACTAGGTAATCATGAATTTGACTATGGCCTTGAAGTGCTGGAGAAGGTGTTCCGGCTGGCCACCTTTCCCATTGTGTCGAGCAACTACGATTTTTCCGACACCCCGCTTGCCGGCCTCATCAAGCCTTACCTGATCCTGAAGAAAGGGAAACTGCGCATTGGCGTCATCGGCATCAACATCCAGCCAAAGGGACTCATTGCCACAGCCAATTATGCAGGAATGAAATACAACGATCCGGTGAAGACAGCCAACGAACTGGCCTCTAAGCTGCGTCGGGAGTACAAATGCGACCTGGTCGTCTGTCTCTCTCACCTGGGGTACGGAGCCGACCTCGACCTGGCCGAATCGTCCCGCCACATCGACCTCATCATCGGCGGGCACAGTCACACTTACCTGAAAGAGCCGACGGAACGCCTGAACCTGGACAACAAGCCAGTGACAATTTACCAGACCAACGGTCGCGGGGCATATGCAGGCAGATTGGATCTCACACTGGAGCAGGCAAAATGAGCAAGTGTAAAGGGAGAAAGACAACATGCGTGTAAAGAAAAGAATCCAGTTTATCTGCATCCTATCCATTATTGTCTATACCACCTCTGCACAGGTGGTACCCCACCTCTATCGGCAAGCCGACCAGGTGGCGATGGGCCGATGGGTGGACTCGGTCTACCTTACCCTCACGCAGGAGCAGAAAGTAGGTCAACTCTTTATGCCCATTGCCGAACCCAACTCCAGCTGGAAGTCGAAGATATCAGGATACATCAACAACCAAAAAGTGGGCGGGCTCCTCTTTTCTAAGGGCACCCTGGCAGAGCAGGCCCGGATCACCAACTATGCACAAGCCCTATCGGAGGTACCGTTGCTGATCGCCGTCGACGGTGAGTGGGGCCTGTCGATGCGGTTGACCGATGCACCCCACTTTCCCCGGAACATCATCGTCGGCGCCATCACCGATGACTCACTGCTCACCCTGTATGGCAAGGAGGTCGCCAGGCAATGCCGTGAGATGGGCATCCATGTGAACTTTGCCCCCTCCATCGACGTCCATACCAACCCCGACAATCCGGTGATAGGCACCCGCTCCTATGGAGAGAATCCGTCGAACGTGGCCCGGCAGGGCATCGCCTTCGCCCGTGGACTTGAATCCAACGGGGTGATGGCCGTAGCCAAGCATTTTCCGGGACACGGAGACACCACCGACGACTCCCACAAAACACTACCCACCATTGCCCACAACCGGGAGCGGCTGGAGGAGGTGGAGCTCTACCCCTTCCGGGAGTATGTGAATGCGGGCCTTTCGGGCATCATGTCGGGGCACCTGAACGTTCCCCATCTGAAAACCAAAGGATTGCCGGCCTCACTCTCTCCGGCCATCGGCGTGAATCTGCTGAAGAAGGATATGGGCTTTGCCGGGCTCACCTTTACCGACGGCATGATGATGAAGGGGGTGGTCAATCAGCCCGAGGCCAGCGTACGTGCGCTGCTGGCGGGGAACGATGTGATCCTGGGGGTAAGCAGCCAGCAGAAAGCATTTGAGTCGGTCCTTGCCGCCGTGAATAACGGCACCCTTCCCGCAGCCCTCCTCGAAAAGAAAGTACGGAAGATTCTCTCCTACAAATATATCCTCGGAGTCCACCGCTTCACGCCCATCCGGAGCAGCGCCATTCACCAGCGAGTGCAAACACCCCGTACAGGATGGCTGCAACAAAAACTATACAACCATGCCACGACGCTGCTAAAGAACCAGCACGCCATGCTGCCGTTGCAGGGACTCGACACCATGCGGATAGCTTCCGTGGCACTGGGCGCTTCAGGCGACAACACCTTTCAGCAATATCTGAAGAAATACAGCACCGTGCAGACTTATCAGGCAAAAAATGCCGACAAGTTTCAGGAAGAAAACGAACTAAAAGCATACGACCTGCTTATTGTCTCACTTCACCACAACGAAGCGGCCGATTCGGCCTCCCTGCAACAACTCATCGGCGACACCCCGGCCATTGTGGTGTTCTTCACCATGCCCTATAGCACCGACCGGTACAAGCGGGTCATCAACACAGCAGGAGCCGTGATGCTGGCCTACGACAACACCCCGTTTGCGCAGATGAGCGCCGCACAGGGTATCTTTGGCGGAATCGCACTGGGGGGCAGGCTGCCGGTGAGCACCACCCTCTTTCCCGCAGGAAGCGGCCTTACCACCCCGAAAACACGACTGGGTTACTCATTTCCCGAGGAGGTAGGCATTGCTTCTGAGCACTTTGCCGGGATCGACCCCATTGCGATGGAGGGCATCCGCCAGCGGGCCTATCCCGGTTGCCAGATACTGGTCGCCAAAGATGGGGTGATCATCTTCGAAAAGGAGTATGGCCGATATAGTTACAGTCACAGCAGAGAAGTAACCACCGAGACCCTCTACGACCTGGCCTCGGTGACCAAGGTCGCAGCCACACTCCCTGCAGTCATGAAACTTTTTGACGAGCAGAAGCTGAATCTGCTGGATCCCATCGACAAGTTTGTGCCTGAGACAAAAAACAGCGACAAAGCAAAGATACCCCTACGTTCCCTCCTGCTGCATGAATCGGGCATCACCTCCTTCATTCCCTATTACACCTCAGCCATCGATCCCGACAGCTACAAGGGAGCACTCTTTGGAAAACGCTCCAGCACCTACCACGTGCGTTACGCAGGTGCCTGGGGTCGCACCGACTATCGCTTTTTGCCAGCGCTGATCTCCCCCGACTCCTCGGCACAATTTCACCTGCCCGTGGCAGAAAAGCTCTACGCCAGCAAGCAGATGCACGATGTGCTGCTGCGCGATGTGATTGCCTCACCCCTGCAAAAAAATAGAAAATATATCTACAGCTGTCTCAACTTCATGCTGCTGAAGGAGGCTGTGGAGCAACTCACCCAAACAGATCTCGATAGCTATGTGAAAGCACAGTTCTACCGCAAGCTGGGCGCTGTCACCACCACCTTTCAGCCGTTGCGTTATTTTTCAGTCGACCAGATCTCCCCCACCGAGGATGATCCCTTCTTTCGCAAGCAACATCTCCGGGGGTACGTGCATGACGAGGGTGCGGCCCTCTTTGGTGGCATATCGGGTAACGCGGGCCTGTTCTCCACAGCCGGTGACCTGGCCAAGCTCGGCCAGATGTGGCTCAACGGTGGTGTATATGGCGGGGAGCGTTTGCTGAGCGAAGAGACCGTGAAGCTCTTCACCACCACTCGGAGCAGCGTGAGCCGCCGCGGCCTGGGGTTCGACAAGCCCGATCCCCGGAACAGCGAAGCCAGCCCCACCAGTCCTTCCACCCCCGTGGAGGTTTATGGACACACCGGCTACACAGGCACCAGCATTTGGATGGACCCGACGAACAACATGATTTATATTTTTCTGTCGAACAGGGTGAACCCCTCCCGCACACCCAACCGTTTCTCCACGCTGAAGATCAGGGAGCGCATACAGGACGAGATCTACAAGGCCCTCGATGCCAACAAGCAATGACAAGATTCACCCCTTTGAATTCAACACTATGCAACAAATCATCAAAAGCAATCAACCCGCTTCCGACATTGAGAAGACCTTGCGCCACATCCGGCACGACAAGCTTTTTCTATTGACGGACGAACATACCCACCGGCA
>CAZRRC010000017.1:29251-39662 GCA_964602395.1 uncultured Proteiniphilum sp.
GGAAAGACCGGCATCAACTTCGGAGGATACAAAAATGAGATCGGCTCCTTCTATCCGTCGGAGTATGTAATCATCACGACCGACTTTTTCCATACGCTCGATGGGCGAGCTATCCTCTCGGGATATGCCGAGATGGTCAAACACGCGCTCATTCATTCGGCGGCAGATTGGGAGAAGCTGCTGCAGTTTCCGCTGGACGACATCGACTACAACCAGCTGAATGAGTTGCTTTTTCGTTCGGTGGGCATCAAGCGTGGCATTGTGGAGAAGGACCCGTTTGAGAAAGATATCCGCAAGGCGCTGAACCTGGGGCACACCACGGGCCACGCATTCGAGAGCTTTGCCATGGAGAGTGGCAACCCCATACCGCACGGCTATGCTGTAGCCTGGGGGATGATTGTGGAGCTTTACCTGTCGCACCGCATTTGTGGTTTTCCCAAAGAGAAGTTGCTGAAGACGGTCCGTTACATCCAGCAACATTACGGAGCCTTTCCGATCACGTGTGACCATTACGAAGCACTCTATGAGATCACCCGGCACGACAAGAAAAATGTGGGCGGCCTCATTAATTTCACCTTGTTATCGGAAGTAGGGAATGTGCGCATCGACCAGACGGCCGATAAGGAACTCTTTTTTGAAGCGTTGGATTTTTACCGCGACTCCGTAGGATTGTAGTCGCCGCAGATCTCTTTCATAAACCGATCTTCGGCCTGGTGTACCCACTCCCTGAAGTGGGTATCGGGTGAATAGGTAGGTATAAATTGAATCAGCTTGTTAAGTTTGAACTTTTTTGCCGCGATGCCCACACCCGAGAGGCCCGCATCGTAGGCATTGAACTCCTGTTCCACATGCACCGGCACCATGAGCGTAGGTTTGCGGTAGTAGAGCGCTTCGCAGAGCGACTCAAAACCCGAGGTGGTGGCATACCCCTTGCAGCCGGCCATGCTCTGCAGGAATTGTTTGTCGTTCAACCGATGGAGGGTAAAGTTTTCATCAACCTGCGTCACCTCCTCCGCATCCTTCTTATCCCAGAAAAAGCGCAACGGAATGTCGGGGTGGCTCTCGTGCCAGGCCTTCACCTCGTCGAAGTAGCCGGCATTCAGCATATAGCCATGAATATAGTCTCCTTTCTCGGGGGTGATTTCAAACACTTCTGAGCGCAACAAAGGCGGTACCGTCACGATCCTCTTTTCCTTCGATCCCGGCATATCCCTAAAGGAAAGCGCCAGGATCTTTTCTGCCCGGTTTGAAGTAATATGGGAGAGCATCCGCAGCAGGTAAAACTTCATGTCCTGTTCAGCCGTAGTTTTGTAGTTCGGGTTCATCAGCACATACTGATGTGCCACCGAGATCATCTGTACTCCCATTTTTTTATCGAACCGGTAGATGCCATACGCCATGCCGGTGATCATCTCATAGAAGTTGATCACCTTGTCGGGTTGGTATTTCTCTATCTGCTGTCTGATAAAAAGGAGACTCTTTCGGAAGATGAAAGGGCGCGAGAAGTTGTTGACGACACTCATGAAGATGTTGGGCCGCTTCTGCTTGTAAAAAGAGGTAAAGCTGGGACTATGAAACTCATCGACAGGTGCCCCAATTTTGTCCATAAAGAAAGAAGGGATTTCCCTCGAGTCGCTTTTTCCGACCAGCACGGCTAACACCTCGTGTCCGTGTGAACGAAGCATGGCAGCCAGGGATAACGCCTGCGTGAAGTGACCTCTGCCCTCTCCCTGAACAGTAAACAAGAATCTCACTCGTGAAGGTTTTAATAATTTTTGATGCAAAAGTAGACAAATTAATCGGCACTCCCAACGCCCTGCTCCATTTTCATCTGTCGAATGCGAGGGGTGAGCCAAAGATGTTGTCGGTCACTTTCTTCCCATCCCAGAGCAGCTGTCCGTTCACGAATGTTTTCACCACCGTGGCGCCGAAGGTCTCTCCTTCGAAGGGCGACCAACCGCATTTGTATAGGATGTTCTGAGGGGTGACGGTATAAGGTTTTGTCGGATCCACCAGCACCAGGTCGGCAAAATAGCCCTCCCTGATGAAGCCCCTCTCACGCACCCGATAGAGGCGTGCCGGGGCATGGCACATCTTCTCCACTACCTGCTCCCTGGTGAGGACACCCTTGTCTGCCAGCTGAAGCATGACCTGCAGTGAGTGTTGTACCAGCGGTCCCCCCGAGGCTGCTTTCATTGCGCCGCCCTCCTTCTCGCTCAACAAATGAGGGGCATGGTCAGTGGCCACCACGTCGAGTTTCCCCGCAGTGAGCGCCTCGCGCAGAGCCTCTCTGTCGGCTTCGCTTTTTACAGCAGGGTTCCATTTGATGCGGGCCCCCAGGCGTTCGTAATCCTGATCGGAGAACCAGAGATGGTGCACGCATACTTCGGCAGTAATCTTCTTCTCCTCCAGGGGCGCTGCGCTAAAGAGCGCCATCTCCCTTGCGGTGGAGAGATGCAGCACATGCAAGCGCGTCCCATATTTGTCAGCCAGCTCTATAGCCTGTGCCGAGGATCGGTAACAAGCTTCGGCACTACGGATGAGCGGATGGGTAGCGATGGGCAACTCCTCACCCCATTTCTTTCGGTAGCTTTCCATGTTCGCGCGAATGATCTCCTCCTTCTCACAATGAGTGGCAATGAGGATATCCACTTCGGCGAAGATGCGCCGCAGCGTGCTATCGTTATCTACGAGCATGTTTCCCGTGGAAGCACCCATGAAGACCTTTACGCCGCACACTTTTTTGGGGTCCACCTTTTTCAGTTCAGCAATGTTGTCGTTGGTCGCACCCAGATAAAAGGAAAAGTTCGCCGCCGATTTGGCAGCGGCCGACTCCATTTTGCGTTCGAGCTCGTCCATGGTAACCGTCTGCGGGTTGGTATTGGGCATCTCCATGAAGGAGGTGACACCTCCTGCCACGGCAGCCCTGCTTTCGGTATAGAGGTCGCCCTTGTGAGTAAGACCGGGATCACGAAAATGCACCTGATCGTCGATCACGCCGGGGATCAGGTACAAGCCCCTTGCGTCGATCACCTCTTTACAGGCGTTCAATAGATTTTCGGGCACCTCCTCCGTGAAGATGCGAGCAATGCGTTCTCCCTCCAGGAGCAACGATCCGGTATAGGAGGCTCCCTCGTTGATGATGGTAGCTTTGTGAATCAGGATCATGGCGTGGAATTATTTTTTGGGGTGGGTTTAATTCTTCCAGTTAATTTTCGCCAGCGCAGGTTAATGACTCCGAAGAAAGCCTCTCCGAAGATGCTCGTATTCATTTTTGATGTGCCCAACTTTCTGTTGACAAAGATCACCGACACCTCCTTGATTTTGAAGCCCAGCACGTAGGCAGAGTATTTCATTTCAATCTGGAAAGCATATCCCTTGAATTTAATCCGATCAAGTTGTATGGTCTCCAGCACCTTTCTGCGGTAACAGACAAAGCCTGCCGTGGTATCTCTCACGTTGAGCCGGGTCACGAATCGCACATATTTCGATGCAAAGAACGACATCAGTACCCGGCCCATGGGCCAGTTTACCACATTCACCCCCGTAACGTAGCGCGAACCCACGGCCACATCGTAACCCTCCTCGCTGCAGGCAGCGTAGAGGCGGGGCAAATCGGCCGGGTTATGGGAGAAGTCGGCGTCCATCTCGAAAATATAGTCATAGGAACGTGCCAACGCCCATTTGAAGCCGTGTATGTAGGCTGTACCCAGCCCCTGTTTTCCTTTCCGTTGCTCCAGAAAAAGTCGTTCGCCAAACTCCTCTTTCTGCAGACGCTGTACAATGGCAGCGGTTCCGTCGGGCGAACCATCGTCTATGACCAGTATATGAAAAATCTTCTCCAGGGAATAGACAGCCCGGATGATCAGTTCGATGTTCTCTTTCTCGTTGTAGGTTGGGATGATGACAATACTATCTGACATAGCGATAAAAAATTATATCAAATGTACGCTATTTCAATCACAAATAAAAAAAATTCCCGAATATTTTGTTTTTTCAAAATAAAGCTCTATCTTTGCAACCCAATTAAGGAATAACATATCGCGGAGTGGAGCAGTTGGTAGCTCGTTGGGCTCATAACCCAAAGGTCGTAAGTTCGAGTCTTGCCTCCGCAACTATCGAAAAGGAAAGTATTACTGCTTTCCTTTTTTTATTTCTTTTTTTTTCTTTCATTTGTAGCCGGAAATCTTTACAGCGATGAAGAAAAAGATCACACTGCTATTTATTGCAGTCATCCTCTGTCTCTTTATTACCGACTGTTTTGCCCAGCATACAGGAAAAGCTTCCTTTTATGCCCATCGGTTTCAGGGGAGAAAAATGTCAAATGGCATTCCCTATCACCGGGACAGTCTCACCTGTGCCCACCGCACGTTTCCTTTCGGGACCCTGTTGGAGGTGATAAACCCGAAGAACAACAAGAAGGTGATCGTGAAGGTCACCGACAGAGGCCCCCGATACCGGAGCAGGATCATCGACCTCTCCTATGCTGCCGCCAAAGAACTGGATATTGTCAATCAGGGTATTGCACAGGTAGAGATCAAGGAGTGGGTATTCAACCCATATTATTTGCCCCTGCCGATCCCGTTCGATGCATACGGTCTGTTTATCAATGTGAAAAGCGCGACCGAGACGCTTAAAGATGTACAAATCGATAAAAAAAACGGTGCTGAATGAATGATTACCATTATTTCAGCACCGTTTTCTTTTTACTTTTCGTTTTTACTTTTCGTTGGTAAAAGAATAGGGATAGTCCCCTTTCTTTGTCCCCCTGCTCTTATTGGGTTTGTCCGACATGGAGAAGTCGATCCTGGCCCCCTTCATCAGGTCGCTGTGCCTGAAATAGTTTCTGGAGGAAGACTCCCCATTGATCTCTATTTTGCTGATGTAGCGGGTGTCTGCCTTGTTTCCGGGCGCATTGATCTCCACCTTTTTTCCATTTTCAAGATGAAGGGTCATCTTCTCAAACAGGGGTGAGCCGATCACATACTCGTCGCTGCCGGGGCAAACCGGATAAAAGCCGAGTGCCGAGAAGACGTACCAGGCCGAGGTCTGTCCGTTGTCCTCGTCGCCGCAGTAGCCATCGGGCGTAGGCAGGTAGAGCTTGTCCATCACCTCGCGCGCCCAGTACTGCGCTTTCCAGGGTTCACCAGCATAATTGTAGAGGTAGATCATGTGTTGAATGGGCTGGTTGCCGTGGGCATACTGTCCCATGTTCATGATCTGCATCTCCCGTATCTCATGAATCACGCCGCCATAATAGCTGTCGTCGAATACCGGAGGCATTGTGAACACCGAATCGAGCATCTGCACGAACGCTTTGTTGCCCCCCATCAGGTCGATCAGCCCCTGCGGATCATGGAACACCGACCAGGTGTAATGCCAGCTGTTCCCTTCCGTGAAAGCGCCCCCCCATTTCGTGGGGCTGAAGGGCGACTGGAACTTACCATCCTCGTTGCGTCCCCGCATGAGTTTGTGCTCCTTCGAATAGAGGTTGCGGTAGTTCTGGCTTCTTTTGGCAAAGAGCTCGATCTCCTTTTTGGGGCGCTTCAATTCTTTGGCCAGCTTGTATATGGTCCAGTCGGCATAGGCATACTCCAGAGTGCGTGCCGCATTCTCGTTGATGCCCACGTTGTAGGGCACATACCCCAGCTTGTTATAGTACTCGTGTCCGAGGCGTCCTGTAGAACTCACTTTGGGATGCACATTCTCCGTACCATGGAGCATGGCCCTGTAGAGCGTTTCTATGTCGTAACCACGCAATCCCTTCAGGTAGGCGTCGGCCACCACCGAAGCGGAGTTGTTGCCAATCATGATGCCCCTGTGTCCCGGGCTGGCCCACTCGGGGAGGAAGCCACTCTCCTTGTAGGTGTTCACCAGTCCCTCCTGAATCTCCCTGTTCACCGAGGGGTAGACCAGGTTCAGCAGAGGAAATAGCGCACGGAAGGTATCCCAGAAGCCCGTGTCGGTGTAGAGGTACCCCGGGAGCACCTTCCCGTTATAGGGACTGTAATGCACGATGTTTCCTGAGGCATCCACCTCGTAGAACTTGCGAGGGAACAAGGTAGCGCGATAAAGTGTGGAGTAGAAGGTACGTTGCTGGTCGAGGTTGCCCCCCTCCACTTCAATTTTTCCCAGCACCTCGTTCCAGGTGTCGCGTCCCTCCTGTTTCACCTGTTCAAAATCCTTGCCTTCCACCTCCTTGAGGTTCTGCCATGCCTGTTCCGGGCTGATGAAGGAAGAAGCTACGCGGGCAATCACCTTCTCTCCCTTTTCGGTAGCGAATCCAATGAAAGCGCCAGCATGGTTTGCCTCCATTTTGGTGCCGTTCGTGACAATCTTTTTGTCTTTCACCACATGTTGCTGCAGGAAAGGCTTTTCGAAGACCACCACGAAGTAGTTTTTAAAATTCGACGGCACGCCACCGCTGTTGCGTGTAGTGTATCCCACAATGGCCTGCTTATCGGGAATGATCTCCACGGCAGAGCCTTTGTCGAAGGCATCCAGCAGCACGTAGGCCTTGTCGGTCTTGGGGAAGGTGAAGCGGAAGATGGCCGCCCGTGTAGTGGGCGTGATCTCCGTGGTCACATCATAATCGGCCAGGTAGGCGCTGTAGTAGTAGGGTTTGGCCACCTCAGCCTTGTGAGAGTACCAACTGGCTCTTTTCTCCTGGTCGAATTCCATCCGTCCCACCATGGGGAAGATGGAGAACTGACCATAGTCGTTCATCCAGGGGCTGGGCTGGTGAGTCTGCTTGAAGCCGTTCAGTTTGTTGTCGTTATAGGCATACTGCCAACCGTCGCCCATCTTGCGGGTCTGGGGGGTCCAGAAGTTCATCCCCCAGGGCACAGCCACGGCAGGATAGGTATTCCCGTTGGAGAGGGCAAACTCCGACTGGGTCCCCATCAGTATGTTCACATAGTCCACCGGCGTGTCAAACGACTTACCCTTCATCTCTGCTGTACCCAACAAGGCACACAGTGCCATTGCGGCAGCTTTCAAATATTTTTTTCTATTCATCAGATGCTGTTAACGAGGTTCATTTTACCTTTTGCCTCGAGTTCCACAATCAGTTCTCCGAAGAGGGTGTTTACCCAGGCAAACCAGCTTCTGGTAAATTTAGCCGGGTTGTCCTTGTGAAACGACTCGTGCATGAAACCGGTGTCGGCATCGCTGTTGCGGAGCATGCGGAGACAATGTTTTATTTCCTCGTCGCTGCTGCTTGTCTGTGCGCGCATGATGATGCTCATGGGCCAGATCATGTCGTAGCCGATGTGCGGGCCGCCGATACCTTCTCCGGCTTTACCCTTGAAGAAGTAGGGATTGTCGGTGCTCAGCACCATCTTCCGTGTGTTCTGGTAGATGGGATCGTTGCGGTCGATGGAATCGAGGTACGGCAAGGCCAGCAAGCTGGGCACGTTGGCATCGTCCATGAAGTAAGCATTTCCAAATCCGTCCACCTCAAAAGCATACACCTTTCCATATTTGGGATGTTGCACGATGGCATACTTCTGAATGGCCTCTTGTACCTCTTTGGCCAATGAGGAAGCTGCAGTGGCCAGTGCCGCATCTTTGGTCACTTTTTCGGCAATCTCGGCGATCTGCTTCAGCGAAGTCACCGCGAAAAGGTTGGAGGGTACCAGGAACTGGAAGGTGGTGGCGTCGTCGGAGGGGCGGAACGAAGAGACGATGAGTCCCACCGGGTTCACCGGGTTCCCCCATCCGTCGTTATTCAGCGTATCGAGCTGGCGTTCTGTTTTCCGTTGAAACTTATAGGGACCATTGCCCTCTTTGCGTTGCTGCTCCCTGAATGTCTGGATCACCCTGTTCATGGCTTTTGTCCAGTCGGCATCAAATACCTTGGTGTCGCCGGTCGTTTTCCAGTAGTTGTAGGCCAGTCGAACAGGATAGGCGAGCGAGTCGATCTCCCACTTGCGTTCGTGCAACATCGGTTGCATCTCCGTGCGGTCGGTCATCCATTCGCTGTCGGGTTTGGGGTCGTGATTAAAGGCATTGGCATAGGGATCGATGAGGATGCACATTGTCTGCCTGTTGATCACGCCGGCGATCATCTGTTTAAGCTGTTCGTCGTTCTTTGTCAGGGGCAGGTAGGGCCACACCTGAGCCGACGAGTCACGGAGCCACATGGCATCGATGTCGCCCGTGATGACAAACGTATCTGGTTTACCGTTCAGCATGCTGAAGTTGACGGTGGTATCGAGTGTGTTGGGGAAGCAGTTTTCGAACATCCATGCCAGTTTGGGATCTTTAATTTTGGCCTTCACCCGTGCAATGGTTTGTTCTACCGCGGCCGACTTGAAATGACGGTCGCCCGTGGCAGGTCTTTTAGAAACATAGCTGTTCGCTCCCGTTTTACCCATCACCGAGGAGGCCGCCCTTGAAGGGTTCAGAGCCAATGCGGTGAAACCTATAGCCGATGTCTTGATAAAATTTCTACGTGTGGTCATAATAATACATATTGAAAAAAAAGGTGCAGTTCATCTGCACCGTAGTTTATTAATCATCTTGCTGAGAAGCAAAGTCGATGGGAAGCCTTTTGCGGAATCCATCTTTGAAGCACATCAGAGTTTCCGTTCTCGAGAGTCCGAGAGGTTGCAGTTGCGAATGGATGATCCGCAGCAGATCCTTGTTATTTTTTGCGAACACTTTAATCAGGAGGTCATACTGTCCCGTGGTGTAATAGCATTCCACCACTTCGGGTATTTTCTGCAGTTCTTTCACTACTGTATCAAATGTGGAAGGAGAGGTCAGGAAGATACCCACGAAAGCACACGTTTCGTACCCTATCTTTTCCGGATCCACCACAAACTCCGAACCTTTTACTACACCAAGGTTGGTCATTTTCTGCACCCGCTGATGGATGGCAGCTCCCGAGACGTCACAAGCGCGTGCGACCTCCAGGAAGGGAACACGTGCGTTTTCCACGATCATCCTGAGGATTTTCTCATCTAACTCGTCTAATTCGTGCTGAGCCATAGATTAACTTTTAATTTATTACTTATTTGGTATAATTTCAATCGATAAATGATCGTTTTGTACAAAAATAATACAAAAGATCGTTTTAAACGCACCGAATGGGTGAATTACACCCTATTTTAACGAAATTAAAGTAAGCCATGCCGGCAGTGCGGTAGATGTTTTCAGTGCCTGTTCCTCAATGAGGAAGGTACCCGAATGGAGCGGTCCGGTTTTCCTGTTATCGCCGTCCACCCCAAAACGATAGTAGCAACAAGGATAGCCCTGTGAGAAGAAACCGAAATCATCGGCCGTCATTCTTTTCGGGAACTCCGAGACCCTTTCCTCTCCCAGAAAATCTGCAGTCAGCGCTCTGATGTGCCCTGTGATCTGCTCGTCGCTGATGACGGAGGGATAGCCCTGCGGCAAGTCCACCTCGCAGCTGCAGCCATATGCTGCGGCGGTGGCGGTGGCGATCTGAGGAATCAGCTGCAGCATCCTGTGTCGTTCCTCCTCCTGCATACAGCGTAGGGAGCCCGCCAGGGTCACCACGCCGGGGATCACGTTGGTGGCGCCGTCGGCGATGAACTTTCCAAAGGAGAGCACCATGGGGTGAAAGGGATTTGCTCTGCGGCTGACCAGCTGTTGCATGGCCACGACGATTTGTGATGCCGCCAGCACGGTGTCGTTCAGTTCATGCGGCAGGGCACCGTGTCCACCCTGTCCTTTTACTTTGATGTGAACCTCATCGGCCGAGGCCATGATGGTTCCCGCGTGGAAGCCCACCATCCCTGCCGGGAAGTCGGTGTAGGCGTGTTGCTTTACAATGAAATCGGGATTGAGGTCGCTGAAGAGCCCATCCTTGAGCATCAGGTCGGCCCCGCCGGGAGAACGCTCCTCGCCCGGCTGAAATACAAAGAGAGCCGTGCCGGCAAAGCGGTCGCGCAGGGAATAAACCATCTTCACGGCGCCCATCAGGGAAGCAGCCTGCGCATCGTGTCCGCAGGCATGCATCACGCCTTTGTTGACCGACTTGTAGGGTACATCATTTTGCTCCGTCACCGGCAGTGCATCCATATCGGCCACGAAGGCCATGCATTTCCCGGGACCTTCCCCGGTTCCTTCTATTGTGGCGAGGATGCCCTCACCGCCGATACCCTCTTTAAAGGGAATCCCTTCCCGTTGGAGGAATTCGGCAATGTAGGCTGCCGTCACCTTCTCCTGGTACGATAGTTCCGGATGCTGGTGCAGCCAATGGTAGTGCTGCACCACTTCCGGGAATATCGCATCCGTTTTCTGTTTGATCAGTTCTTTGAGTTCCATTTTCTCCTCCGGTTCATCCTTTCCTAGCAGCCTCATCTTTCCGCACCGCTATCGGCAGCAGCAATGCGGATCGGTCTCGCATTTGTGACAATTGCAGGAGTGCAGACGATCACGG
>CAZRRC010000017.1:39762-42933 GCA_964602395.1 uncultured Proteiniphilum sp.
AAGTTGTGCAGACACTTGGGACGCTGTATCTCCGTGCCGGTAGGTTCCACCGTGAAGTTCTTCTCCAGCTTTTGTATAAATTCAGCCGGTGTGAGACCGTTCAGGTCTTTCACCACGCGGTTGTAGTCGATGATGGTCAGCTGGCTGTCGGGGAAGCAAACTGCCATGAAATAGTTATACTCCTCCGCACCCGTATGGTTTGGATTGTTCTTCACCTTCTCGGCGCCCACCAGGGCAGCAGCTGCCGAGCGGTGATGGCCGTCGGCGATGTACATGGCCGGCATGGCAGCAAAAATCTCCGTAATGCGTTGGATATCCTTTTCGTCCTGTATGAGCCAGAAGTGGTGACCCACGCCGTCGACCGACACAAAATCATATTCCGGCAGCTGTGCCGTCGTTTTGGTTACAATCTCGTTGAGTTCCCTGTTATCGGGATACGCAAAGAAGACCGGCTCTATGTTGGCGTCGTTCACCCGCACGTGTTTCATGCGGTCCTCCTCCTTGTCGCGCCGAGTGAGTTCATGTTTTTTAATTTTGCCGGTCATGTAGTCCTCCACCGAGGCACCCACCACCAGTCCGTACTGTGTCTTGCCATTCATGGTCTGGGCGTATACGTAATACATCTCCTGCTCATCCTGGAGCAACCATCCCTTCTCCTGGAACAGGTGGAAGTTTTCGGCCGCCTTTGCATACACATCCTCGTCGTGTTCATCTTTTCCCACCGGGAAGTCGATCTCCGGCTTGATGATGTGATAAAGTGATTTCTCGTTTCCTTCTGCCTCTTTGCGAGCCTCTTCCGAATTCAGCACATCATAGGGGCGCGAAGCCACCTCTTTTACCAGTCCTACGGGTGGGCGTACCCCCCGAAAAGGTTTTACTTTCATACAAATATTCTATTTTTATCGTGAATTTACTCAACCAATTATTTCATACAAATATAGCCATTTTTATCCAAAATAACAGGATATCCGAAAGGAGATTTGATAAAAAACAGCTACATTTGCCCCTGTAAACCCTCATCCTGTCAATCAGGAAAAAATAGCATCCACACCCGAAACTAAACATAGGACCCTATGATACAAATTCACGAGACTTCTATTATTGCCGCCGCCGAAAAGGGGATGGACGAATTTCTGAAGATATTCACCGATGCCTATCTGGAGGTGCTCGGTGGAGACATCACCACAGAGAATATGGACCAGCTCAACGGCTATCAGCACACGCTGCTGGCCTATCGTTTTTTCTCGGAGGAGGTGAACGAGGGTGGCTTTGTGCAGCTGATCCAGAATGGCTATGGAGGGTATATCTTCGACAACCCCACCGCCAAGGCGTTGAAGATGATGGGTGCCAAGGGCATTTCGAAGATCCTCTACAAGGCCAAGGAGATTTACGACGCCCACCGTGCCGAGCTGGAGCGGGAGACCACGGAAGAGGAGTTCACCGCCATGTATGTCGATTTTGAAGCGTTCGACGAACTGGAGGAGAAGTTCTTTTTCATCGAGGAGGAGGAAACAACCCTCATTGCCCAGTATGTAGATGAGAACCTCGATGACTTTGCGGGGCCCCCATTGATCGAAATCATCAAAACAACAACGTAAACGTTACGAAAAACATCTACTCAGACAGAAAGCCCGCCGTTGCCGGACAGTTTTATCCAGTGAACGCGGATATGTTGCAGAAAGAGGTCGTCAGTTACTTCCGGGATGCCGTTGAAAAAAAACACGACCACGTAAGGGCAATTATCTGCCCCCATGCAGGGTATATTTTTTCCGGGAAGGTTGCAGCTTCGGGGTACCGCCAGATCGACGAGCATGCGCAATACAAGCTTGTGTTTATCCTGGCCTCGTCGCATCACAGTTATTTCAACGGCGCATCGGTATACTGCGACGGCGATTACCTGATGCCGTATGGTGCAGAGATGGTGGACAGGGAAGTCGGGAAAAAGCTTGTGGAGGAACACCCCGGACTTTTCACGGACGACCCCGGCCCCCACATGAAAGAACACTCCATCGAAGTACAGCTCCCTTTTTTGCATTACACACTGAAGAACCCGTATGCCATTGTCCCCATCATCCTTGGCACGTCCGATGCCAGCACCTGCCAGCGCCTTGCACAGGCGCTAAAACCTTTTCTCACAAAAGACAATCTGTTTGTCGTCAGCACCGATTTTTCGCACTACCCCGATTACAACAACGCCCTGTCGGTCGATGCTGCCACGGAGCAAGCCATCCTGAAGAATGATCCGCAAAAACTTCTCGAGATATTGTCCGAAAATAAGCAAAAACAAATCGACAACCTGCTCACCAGTTTGTGTGGGTGGACGTCGGTGCTCACGCTGCTGCACATGACCGGCAATAACCCACGTTATGCGTACCACGGAGTGGATTACCGCAATTCGGGCGACGAGAAGATGTACGGTAACCGGCATGAGGTAGTCGGATATTGGGCTATTGCGGTGACGGAGAACACGACTTCAGCCAAAAAAGAATTTTCGCTAACAGAGGAAGACAAAACTGCGCTGCTCGGAGAAGCGCGCAGCACCCTTGAAAAGCATTTCACGAGAAGAGAAGCTTCCTCACCCGATTTAAGCGGTTGTTCCGATGCGGTGAATGCACCTTGCGGTGCTTTTGTCACCCTTCACAACCGGGGGAAACTCCGCGGATGCATCGGAATGATATCTACCCACGAGCCGTTGTTGAAGACAGTGCACGACATGGCCCTATCAGCAGCGAAGAGCGACTACCGGTTTTCGCCCGTGACCGCGGAAGAGTTGGACCAGATTGATATTGAGATTTCCGTCTTGTCGCCACTGACCAAGACCAAGAATGTTTCGGAGATCGAACTTGGCAAGCACGGCATATACATTGTACAGGGCCGCTCAAGCGGTATTTTTCTCCCCCAGGTAGCCGAAGAAACAGGTTGGAACCTGGAAGAGTACCTCGGCCACTGTGCCCGCGACAAAGCCGGTATTGGATGGGACGGCTGGAAGCGCGCCACCGTGTACACCTTCACCGCGACTGTTTTTGGGGAGAAAGAAAACAGGGCATAACCCCTGGGTATCGCGACCTCACTGCCAGACACCGGCAATTGCTTCGCCGCAAACATTGCATTTTCCTGCTGCCAGCCTGTTTGATGTCACGTCGAACCCATGCCGTTCCACCAGCAAGGTGT
>CAZRRC010000018.1:0-11450 GCA_964602395.1 uncultured Proteiniphilum sp.
GTATACAGTCCTTTTATGTGGCAGTTAAGGTTACTGCAACTCGGAAACCTATGTTCCCCAACAGTACCAGGGTTATAGATGCAAAACTAACAATAATTTATATAAACAACGAAATATATCGATAAATTCTCTCCAAAGGTTAAAAAAATAAGCCCCTAATATCTTCAAAATCCTATATTACTCTCCCTGAATTAATCACCGCATACCTCTTCTCCGGGTTCAACAGCTTCAAATTAATCTCCAGCCTCTTTTTTGCCGTCAGGTTTACATACCCAGCCGTGACATCTTTCTTCGTACTGTGTCCGACCATTTTCCTTACAATGATCGGATTGACAAACATCTCACTCACGAGATGGGAAATGTAGCTGTTTCGGGTGTAGGAAGTTGAAATATTGGGATCCAGCTCAAGCGCTGTCGCGATCTGTTTCAAGGACGAGTTGATCGGATCCAGGGCAAAGTTGATTTGACGTTTGATGTTTCTTTCATTCTGTATGGTTGGTTCAATGCCGTTCAGGAATGGGAATATATACCCGTCCTGTTCTTTGTTCCCCTGCCGGTTGATGATCTCAACCATCGGCGGAAGCATCGGAGCATAGATGAACGTCGGTTTCTCCCCTTTTCGCAAGGTTTTCTTTCTCTGGAATACTATCTCTCCGGATGGTGCATCAATGTTTTCGTAGCGCAATCGGCAGAGATCTCCGAAGTTCAAGCCATTGCAGTAGAACATGAAAGCGAAGATGTCTTTTGCGAGCAACAGCTGCGGATGATCGGTCTCAAAATCTTCAATTCTCCAAATATCCTCAATCGACAGTGCAATCTCTCTTCTGCCCCCTTCCGGGATGATGTACTTGCCCCTTTTCGTGCCAAATGGATAATGCTTCTCGCTGATGTAGGGTGTCTCCCCCTCTTTGTTGTTGATCAAGGCCCTGATGGTCCTCATGTACAACCCTATCGTCGAATCGGTGATGCCTGTTTCTCTCCAGAACGTCTCACATTCGTTGAAGAAGGTGGGTGTCAACTCCTCGAATTGGATGTTGACCTGGATATCAAGCTTGTTTTTTCCTTTCGATTTGTACTTGTTTTTCGTGCATAGATGAATGAATTCATCTTTCTCCTTTCTGTTCCGGAGGGTCTGGTAATATTTGAATCTTTTCAACGCATTCTGCGTTGTCCGATAGATGGTAGCATTCCCTATGCTGTACTCCATATCCAGCGATTCAATTTTTCTCTCAAAAGCTTCATTCACACTGACTGATGTTAAGTTTTTTAAAATAGCATCGAACGCTTCAAACGTGAATTCATTGGCTTCAGCAAGTTTGTCAATTGCAGGTTTAAGAGTAAAGTTTAAATAGCGATGAAGTGTCAGTTTTATCTCTTTGTGCTTTCTCAGGTCTCTATTAACAAAATCATCCCAATCATTTTTTGAAAACATAAATCCTGATGAATAGTATTTATGTTTGCGATTAAAGGTTATTCGCCAATAAGTATGAGCCATTGCATCATCAGCATTTCGGTATTTTCTCATTAAACTCACTCCAATATTCCTGTTTTTATACGGAAATATTGTAGTTGATTTCGGATAATCGTTAATATGTGCCATACCATCATACAATTATATTCTAAAATAGGGAAAACATAGGGAAAACAAATATAGATAAATATGCCATTATAAGTACAAATAACGATAAGATTTAACACTGTAAAACTCGTAAACAGCAGAAAATCAATATAAATATAAATATTGGAAAATAACGGAAGTTATAGAAAAAAGCTTCCCAAGCTGAGGGTCGCGAGTTCGAGTCTCGTTTGCCGCTCCCTTAAAATTAAGCACTTATCGGTTTGCTCCGGTAGGTGCTTTTATTTTGGGTCATATCTTGGTCATCCTATATCCTATTGAACCACCTGGATTCTATTTAGAAGGTTTTCCGTCGGATATAAAAGGGTATTATTCCTTTATTTCTCCTAAGAAAATAGGACCATATTAGGAGTATATTAGGAGTATATTAGGAGAAGATACGGAGAATCACCACACAAAACTGCGAACAAAAATCAGGACGATACATTCCATTATACAACTTATTCATATGAAACGATACATACAGATAAAATAAGGAATTGTCACCCATGATGAAAGAATGTGTTATTTTTGAATTCTGGAATTGAAAACAGTTGTTTTGTCGGATGAACAGTTTTGCAGCCATCGATTTTGAAACCGCCAATGAACAGCGTACAAGCGTTTGCAGCGTGGGAGTGGTAGTTGTTCGGGAGGGTGAGATCACAGATAACTTTTACAGTCTGATCCAGCCTGAGCCGGATTATTATTGCTGCTGGAACATGAAAATCCATGGCATCACCTACGACGATACGGTCAATGCGCCCATATTTCCAGAGGTGTGGCATCAGATTGAACCGCTGATTAAAGACCTCCCTCTTATCGCTCACAACAAGGGTTTTGATGAGAGTTGCCTGAAAGCCTGTTTCCGGATGTACCAGATGGACTATCCCGATTATTCGTTCTTTTGTACACTTAGACAGGCGAGAAAGGAACTGAAAGGTTTACCCGATTATAAGCTTAACACGGTCTCGTCATATTGTGGTTTCAATCTTGAGCATCATCACCATGCCCTGGCCGATGCCGAAGCTTGCGCACGCATAGCCATGCAGATATTCAAGTAGCTACAAATATAAGAGAGGATTACATATTTTTTTCATCACCGGTATCTGAAGAACAGGATGGCTCATCGGAGCTGTGACCATAAGTCGTGGTAACAAATCTCTTTTTGTAACATACATTCAATTTTGTATTTTTGTTATTGGGCCAGAAGAGTCTTGAAGGTTAACATATTTACCAATTCGACATACAGAAAACATGATGAACAAAAAAATCATTTTCTTTCTGCTGGAATGTTTCGCTCTCTTGATGTGCACAACGCTCAAAAGTCAGGAGTTTACGTTAGGTTCATTCGGTTATTTCCGGAATCAGGGTGTTGAGGTGATGGCTTACGACGATATCTACCCCGAAGGACATCAGGACGGCGGCTCCTCCCACTACATGTTTCTGGTACTGGCAGCACAGCAGCTGTTAACCAACCAGTGAAGAAAAAAAGGACAGCTGAGCTGAACTTTATGTCAAAATAGTACCCCGTAAATCAGTGTAATCTGCAATTTTTTTTGTTCTTTTGTAAGGAAAAAACCTCAAAATAATAGCGAGATGATTCATGCCTTACATGAACTGATAGAGCGGGCCAGGAAGGGACCGAGGTGTACAATAGCGGTTGCTGCCGCGGAAGACCGGCATGTGCTGGAGGCTATTCAGGCGGCTATGCTGCAGGGAATTGTGCGCCCCCTGCTGGTTGGGCACAGGACAGATATTGAGAGAATTGCACAGGTCATCGGTTTTAGTCTGGAAGGGATCGAGATTGTGGATCACGACGGTGATGCGGCGGCCTCAGCAAGGATCACTGTATCGAAGATACGTAGCGGAGAGGCCGATATCCTGATGAAAGGTCGTGTGGCGACAAGCGATCTGCTGAAGGCGGTGCTCGACAAAGAGGCGGGTCTGCGTACAGAGCAGCTATTGAGCCACGTGGCATTTTTTCAATCTCCCTACTACCACAAACTGCTCTGTGTGACCGATGTGGCGATGAACATTGCCCCAGGTCTGGAGGAGAAGGCACAAATCATCAAAAATGCAGTCAGTGCTTGTCATTTTTTGGGTATAGCAAACCCCAAAGTGGCTGTGGCTGCTGCTGTGGAGAAAGTGAACCCCAAAATGGAAGCCACGTTGCACGCTGCCCAATTGAAACAAAGGAACCTGGAAAGATTGATAGAAGGTTGCATCGTAGACGGTCCCTTTGCGATCGATATCGCAGTGAATGCAGACGCAGCGAGGAACAAAGGCATCGAGAGTGAAGTGGCTGGCGACTGCGACATCATTCTGGCGCCCGATATCGAAGCAGGGAACATGTTTTACAAAGCACTCAACTTCCTGGGAGGCGCAACCGTCGCAGCAGTGGTGATGGGCGCCGCGGTGCCCATCGTGCTTACATCCCGATCGGACGACGACAGGAGTAAGCTTTTCTCCATCGCCCTGGCAACCTGCCTCAGGTAACACAACACCAGACTTCCTTCATTGAAGGGTCTCAACAGAAATAAGAAAAATAAAAATATATGGGAACAAATACACGTATTCTGGTTATTAACCCCGGATCCACATCAACTAAAATTGCAATCTACCAACAGGAGAAGGTAATCTTCCTGAAAACCATCAAGCATGCACCCGAAGTTTTGAAAAAATTTGAGAAGATCACCGATCAGTATGAGTATCGCAAAAATATCATCTATGAGGAGTTGAAAAGTGCCGATGTCCCTGTGGAAACCATCGATGCGGTGATTGGTCGCGGCGGGCTGGTAAAGCCGATCGCATCGGGTGTTTATCGGGTGAATGAAACAATGCGGAAAGATCTTTTGGAATGCAAGCGGGGTGAACATGCCAGCAACCTGGGAGCGCTGATTGCATACGACATTGCAAAGATGCTGCCTTCGGCCGAAGCTTTTATAGCCGACCCGGTGGTGGTGGATGAATTGCAGCCGCTGGCAAGATTTTCAGGTCATCCGCTCTTTGAGCGAAGATCCATTTTTCATGCGTTGAATCAAAAAGCTATTGCCCGTGCGCATGCCAAGTCGATCATGAAAAAATATGAGGATCTCAATCTCATTGTGGTGCATTTAGGTGGTGGAATCACTGTGGGCGCCCACCAACAAGGAAAAGTAATCGATGTGAATCAGGGGCTGGATGGCGACGGCCCTTTTTCTCCGGAGCGCTCCGGAACACTGCCCATGGGACAATTGCTGAAAGTTGCCTTCAGCGGACTCTACAGTTATGAGAAGATGTCAGATATGATCGTCGGCAAAGGAGGCATGATGGCTTACCTGGGTACCAACGATGCTTACGTGGCTGAGCGGGAGGCGAAGGATGGCGATGAGAAATACCTGCAGGTGATGGAGGCGATGGCCTACCAGGTGGCAAAGGAGATCGGTGCGATGGCGACCGTACTGAAGGGTGTGGTTGACGGCATTCTGATCACGGGGGGCATAGCCAACAGCAAATGGTTCTGCAACATGATTATCGAAAGAGTCTATCGTATTGCGCCGGTCTATGTCTATCCCGGACAGGACGAAATGGGGGCACTGGCCGAAAATGCACTGCTTGCCCTCAATGGGGAGATTGAGATCAAAGAATACAAATAGATGCATATTTTCAATCCCTGGCACGATCTGGCTCTGGCAAACTTCTCAGCAAACTACACCCCTCCCGCTTCAGCCATGAAAATGGCGGACGATCTGGCACTGTTGCCGGTATGGTATGGCGGAGGCGATGCCGTGATCGCAGAAGGGGAGGCGAACCGGTCGTTTTGGGATGCCGTGAAGGGTGTGCTTCCTGTTTCAGCTGAAATGATTCCCTTTCCCGAAATTGCCTTGCGCCAGAATGAGAAAATCATTCCCTGGGGCTGGGACCCGATGTTGAGAAAGAAAATGATTGCTCTGGGTGCAGTCGAACATCAGCTACCTTCGATGGAGGAGCTTGAACGACTGAAGGAGTATGCGAACCGTAAAAACGCAGTGCGGTTGTTACGGGAAATAAAGAAGGAAGAAAAGAACTTTTGTGGAGAATCTCATTATTTTACCCGACTTGAGGAGCTACTTGCGTTTTTGCAGTCGATGCCGGGTGATAAAATATTGAAGATGCCGGTTTCCGGAAGCGGTAAAGGGCTCATCTGGATATTGGGAGAGATTACTGACAAGCAAACTGATTGGTGCCGGAGGGTAATCCGTGAGCAGGGAGGTGTGGTCGCAGAGCCTGTATTGCGCAAAGTGAAGGATTTTGCCATGGAGTTTTATCTGCAGGGGGGGACGGTGCAATTTGCCGGTTACTCCCTGTTTCGTTCCGCTGCCTCGGGCGCTTATGCCGGGAATGAATTGCTTTCTGACATGGAGATATTGGAAAGGCTTGCGACATATTGTCCGACAGACTTGCTGCATGGGTTGCGTGAATCCCTTTTGCAAAAGCTAACCCTCTTTTTCCCTTTATATACCGGTTACGCCGGTGTGGACATGATGGTGTGTGAAACAGACGAAGGGTATCGTATTCAACCTTGTGTGGAGGTGAATATGCGGATGAATATGGGGATGGTGGCACGCATTTTCCATGATAGCTACATGGAACCCGGCGCAGAGGGTAAATTTGTGGTGGATTATTTTAAAAAACCGGAGTACGCAAAACTTTTTCATGAGAAAATGCAACGGGAGTTGCCACTTAAAGTAGCGCAGGGAAAAATACTTTCCGGCTACCAGTCGCTAACTCCCGTTACATCGGATACCCGTTACATGGCCTACGTTGTTGTGTGACCTTGCAGGGTTATGGTGTTCATTTCTTCATCTCCTCGGCAAAATATTTGTAGAAGAGCGGAATGGTCCGAATTCCATTGAAGAACTGCTCCAGCGGGAAATTTTCGTTTGGTGAGTGAATGGCATCCGATCCCAGTCCGAAGCCCATCAATACCGACTTGATTCCCAGTACCTCCTCGAAGGTAGCGATAATGGGAATACTGCCTCCCGACCGTACGGGTACTGGCTCCTTGCCATATACATCCTTGTAGGCTTTTTCAGCCGCTTTGTAAGCCGGAAGATCAATGGGGCAAACATAGGAAGGACCGCCATGAAGGTACTCAGCCTTTACTTTCACCGATTTAGGGGCAATCGATTCAAAATAGTCGACAAAGATTTTCTCAATTTTTTTGTGATCCTGGTTGGGAACAAGTCGGGTGCTGATTTTTGCATAGGCTTTCGATGGCAACACCGTTTTGGCTCCCTCACCGGTATAGCCACCCCATATGCCACACACGTCGAAGGTGGGCCTGATGCCCGTCCGTTCATTGGTTGTATAGCCTTTCTCTCCGGATACCTCCTCAATGTTGAGTGATTGCTTGTATGCTTCCAGAGAGAAGGGAGCTTTGGCCATCAACTCCCGTTCCTTCTCTGAAACCTCCACCACGTCGTCGTAGAAACCGGGGATCAGGATTCTTCCGTCCTCGTCTATCGTCTGTGCAATCATCTTTGAAAGCACATTAATGGGATTGGCCACTGCCCCGCCGAACAGGCCGGAATGCAGATCGACATTCGGTCCTGTTACCTCCACCTGCCAGTATGCCAGGCCACGCAGTCCGGTGGTGATGGAAGGTACATCGGGTGCGATCATTGAAGTGTCGGATACCAGAATAATATCAGCCTGAAGCATCTCTTTGTGCTTTTTACAGAACTCCGGCAGGCTGGGGGAGCCTACTTCCTCTTCGCCTTCAATCAGAAATTTTACGTTGCATTCCAGTTTCCCCGATTGCACCAGATACTCAAATGCTTTGGCATGCATGAACGATTGTCCTTTGTCGTCATCCGCGCCGCGGGCCCAAATCTTCCCGTCTTTCACCACCGGCTCAAAAGGGTTTGTGTTCCACAGCTCAACCGGATCTACGGGCATCACATCCATATGGGCGTATACCATGACGGTGGGTGCTTCGGGATTGACAATCTTCTCGCCATAGGTGACCGGGTTTCCGGCTGTTTCCATTACCTCTGCCTTGTCGGCACCAGCGGCCAGTAAAATCTCTTTCCACTTCTCAGCAGCACGGTACATATCCGGCTTGTGTGCCGGAAGCGAAGAAATGGATGGGATGCGGATGAGTTCAAAAAGTTCCTCCAAAAAACGTTTCTCGTGGGTTTCTACATAATTGTTGATTTCGTTCATGTCGATATTCTTATGATTTACAAATTAAAGTCTTTCTACAAACTTACAAAAAAATAGCGAAAAATTGGACGCAGGGATCTCAATCTACTCCTCTTACATTCATTGCAAGTGTGTAAACCGATGTGCGGGCAGTGATGAACAGCATCTTTTTCTCTTTACCCCCAAAACAGATGTTCGACGGGCTCTCGGGCACCTCAATCTCATGGATTAATACACCTTTGGGAGAGTAGACCCACACTTTTCCCATGGAAAGGTAGATATTTCCCCGCTCGTCCATTGTCATGCCATCTGATCCTTTCGGAGCAAAAAAGGTTTTGTTCGTGAGGGTGCCATCAGCCTCAATATCATATTTCCAGATTTTGTGGTCATTGATATCTGCCACATACAATGTTTTTCCATCTGGAGTGCCTACCAGCCCGTTGGGTTGCACATAATCACTGGCAACGCGGATGATCTCTTTTTCAGGGGAAAGATAGTACACCCCGCGAGTGTCCTGCGACTCGGTGTGTCCCTCCTGCCAGTAGTTTCTGTGATAATAGGGGTCGGTAAAATAGATACCCCCATTGGGAGCAATCCAGAGATCATTGGGACCGTTCAGGTGGCTGCCATTATATGTCTCAAATAGGATATGCATTTTTTTATCTTCATCGAACTGCACGATCCGGTTGTTCAGGTCGGCACACGCAACAAGTTGATCTTCGGGATTAAAATACATTCCATTGGATCTGTTGGTCCCTTCCAGCCAGAGTGAGATTCCCTCCTTCTCATCCCACCTGTAAATGCGGTCGTTGGGCTGGTCGGTAAAATATACAATCCCTTTTGAATTTACTGCGGGTCCTTCGGTGAAGGAATATCCGGAACCTGCTTTCTCAATTGTTGCATTTTCAGCCACAATACCCTGTAATTCCTCCATGTCAGATTTTACTTCCATGTTGTTGTTTACGGGAGTTGCTGGATTCATTTTCTCAATGCCTGTCGTTTTTCCGGAGAGAACGAGGAAAGTGAAAAGTGCTGATAGGAAAATAAGTTGTTTCATCGTGATATTTATATTGAAAAAGTGTAATGCAAGTTGAAGCAGAGCTGGCCCAAATCAATGTAACGTATCCGATGCCCAAAATGTTTGCCATTCAGGATGATGCATTTTAATAAAAAACTGCTAAATTTGTCAGGCAATCCGCTTGATTGTAAATATGATCATTTGCAATTTCAATAATCAGTCACATGAAGAGATATATTTTTTTTGCCGTTACCCTGGTGATGACCCTGTTGACGGCATGCATAAACCAGCAAGAACGTAAAGACAGTATGCAAACAGCATCATTCATTTCCGACATCAAAGTAAATGAGGTGATCGCACAATTGAAGGATTCATTGGGCGAGGATCACACCTTCCGCATTGAACGCGGCGTAAGACAGGTGGCTGCCCTCTGGCAGGAGCAGGATGGCACGGCAGATGATTTTGCACAGTTCTGCGCCACTTCGTTCGTGGCCGACAAAGCAGGGATTGCATCGCTCTTTGCTACCTTGGAACGCAATTTTGAAGTGATTAGCGGCTATTATCACAAGATGGATGTGGAGCTGAAAGCACCTTTGCAGCTAGTGGGACCCGATATTACGCCGGTGGACATGCAGTTTGGCAGTTACAATGCTTCGGCTCACCTCACCGACGACCTTTATGACAACAAGATCGCTTTTCTCACGGCACTCAACTTCCCCTTCTACTCTCTTGAAGAGAAGACCGAGTTGGGTGAGCAGTGGAGCCGCGAGGAGTGGGCTTATGCCCGCATGGGTGATCGGTTCATCTCCCGTGTGCCGGCAGCGATCCAGCAGGATATCTCGCGCACGGTGACCGAAGCCGATGCCTATATCTCCGATTACAATATCTTCATGGGCAAACTGCGCAACGAACAAGGGGAACAGTTGTTTCCCGACGACATGAAATTGATATCCCACTGGGGCCTGCGCGATGAGCTGAAGTCGAATTACGCCAACGGCGAAAGGGGACTTGAGAAGCAGCGAATGATCTACAAGGTGATGCAGCGCATCGTGGATCAGTCCATCCCCCTTCAGGTAATCAACAGCGACAGTCCTACCTGGATTCCGGAGACCAATGAGCTGACGGAAAACGGTAAAACAATCACTGCTACTCCCGAAGATATCCGACGTTACGAGGTGTTTCTGAAGAATTTTCAGGCGATGCGCATGCTCGATGTATACTCTCCCCATTATCCCACGCAGCTTGTTCGTGCCTTCGATGGCACCATGGAGGTGCCGCAGAAGGATGTGGAGGAGCTTTTTAAAGGATTGCTCTCCTCCCCGCAGGTAAAAGAGGTGGCTGCATTTATTGCATCGCGACTGGGCCGTGAACTGGAGCCATTCGATATCTGGTACAACGGTTTCCGTGCGGGCGGAGGAATACCCGAAGAGGATCTGACGGCCATCACCTCCAAAAAATATCCCGATGCGCAGGCATTGGAGCGTGATCTCCCCAATATTCTGGTGAAACTGGGTTGGAATCCCGAAAAGGCGAAAGAGATCACTGCGTTGATCACTGTCGATAACTCCCGCGGTGCCGGCCATGCCTGGGGTGCCGAGATGCGCAACGACGTGGCACGACTTCGCACCCGCATTGGCGAAGGAGGTATGGATTACAAAGGCTACAACATTGCCGTGCATGAGTTTGGTCACAACGTGGAACAGACCATCACCATGAACGATGTCGATTATTATATGTTGAACGGTGTGCCCAACACCGCTTTCACCGAGGCGGTGGCGTTCCTCTTCCAGAAACGGGATATGGAACTGCTGGGATTGAAAAATCCCAACCCCGAAGATGCGTCTTATCTGGCGCTTGACAACTTTTGGTCGAGTTATGAGATCATGGGTGTCTCCCTGGTCGATATTCAGGTGTGGGAGTGGCTCTATGCCCATCCCGATGCCACACCGGCTCAGTTGAAGGAGGCGGTGATCCGCATCGCGAAAGAGGTTTGGAACAGTTATTATGCCGATGTGCTGGGTGGCAAGGATGAGATGCTGCTGGGCATCTACTCGCACATGATCGATTATCCACTTTATCTGCCCAACTACCCGATGGGACACCTGATTGCTTTCCAGATTGAACAGCAGGTGAGGGGAAAGAATATGGAGATGGAGATTGACCGGATGTTTACACAGGGTCGAATCATTCCTCAGCTCTGGATGAAGAAAGGGGTGGGATCGCCCATCTCCATCGATCCGTTGCTGAGCGCCACCACGGAGGCATTGCAAGCATTGGACAAATAACGTTTTTTGCAAATTCTTTTCTATAGTTGGAAGAAATGTTGTAATTTTGTGAGCTGATCAGGAAAGATGCCGGAGTGGTCGATCGGGGCGGTCTCGAAAACCGTTGTACTCTTACGGGTACCAAGGGTTCGAATCCCTTTCTTTCCGCCTGATAACATTAAACTTACATTCCTTTTGTTTCCCCCTCGTTTCTTACTTCTGTAACGCTTTAAGAATATTGGCTTTCTTCCTATGCCTTTTGCGTATAGGCCCCATGTCATGGCCGGATGGTACGATCATTTTTCCGGCTGTAGAGATCATCTGCATGTTTTTTCCGACAAACTCATACCTTACCGACCCCGGCGGAAGTTGATTGATTGGAGTGGAA
>CAZRRC010000018.1:11550-37517 GCA_964602395.1 uncultured Proteiniphilum sp.
GAAGACGATACATAAAGTTATCATGCAGGAAGCATTTCTCATTACTTCATTGTTATTGACGGAAAGGGTTCTTCAATTTACTCTATAGATGGTTGCGTGCAAAAAAAGTTGCGTATTTTCTGTTAAAGAAAGATGTCAAAACAAACGAAGTAGTCAAATAAAGCTAATTCTGCCAAAAGGGTTCAATTATACTCTAAAAGAGGTTAAACTTTTAAATTATTTATTATCTTTGTGGAAGGTCTGAAAATGCGATTCAAAACAGAAATGGAGTGGTGTATTACCTGAAAATTCAATATCAGATTATGATAGAGCCGACTCCTGTTGTTTCGATATGTTCTTGAAAAATAATGGATTAACATAATTGTCTTGGTTTTATTTAACCAGGCCGATTTTTTAAAATAAATCTCCTTAATCAGATAAATTACATCAGTTTTAATCTGAAAAATAATGAATCGCACAATCAAAATTGCGGTTTTAATAGAAAGCGATTTCTATGAAAACGAGATCTTCTATTATCGATACCGCTTTGCAGAAGAAAAATTCGACCTGCATTTTCTGAGCAGACTCTGGGGACAGGAGAGGCTCACCTTTTATGGGCATGAATACAAAGTACCCTTGGAATGCAATGAAAGCTTCGAAAATTTGAGCGAGGAGGAGCTCTTGAGTTATGATGCTGTCATCATCCCCTCTGGCATGGTTGCCGACCGGTTGCGATATACCGAAGATATTGACAAACTTCCCCCTGCCGTAGAATTTATTAATCGAGTTTTTGAAAAAAAACAAATCATCAAAGGAATCATCTGCCATGGTTTGTGGTTGATGGCACCTGCCACTGAACTCATTAGGGGAAGGAGGCTGGTTTGTCATAACAACCTGCTGGGTGATGCAAAGGCTTACGGAGCTGTCTATGTGGATGAGGATGTGGTGATAGACGATGATCTGATTACTGCCCGCTCTGGCGACTGCGCCCATTTGTTTGCGAAAGCAATCATAGAGAAGATTAACCGGAAATAATTATGTTACCATGGGGAATTTTAAACCAACAAACTGTCTTGTTTGCCTTTCTCTTCTTTTATTTTTCAACTGCACCCACACACGACAAACAGAGGAAGCAACCTTTTTTGAAGTGCCGGAATTGACTGAGATTCCTTCAGGCACATTTACCATGGGACAGATACTGGGAGACTTTCGACTTGGTTTCCCAATGCATACGGTCATCATCCCGAATGTTTTTAAATTGGGTACCTATGAAGTAAGCAACGCGCAATTTTGTCAAATGTTAAATTACGCATTGCTCCAAGGTGAGCTGGGGGGCGACTACAAACAGCATATCAACGTGAAAAACAGTCACGGCGATTCGCAGGTATTACTGAATATGGAAGCTGACTACAAAGGGAATAGGAATCCTATCCGATTTGAAAAATCGCGCTTTATGGTATCTGACGAAGAAACAAACTTGCCAGTTGTATATGTAACCTGGTATGGCGCTGCTTTCTACTGCAACATGCTTAGCCGCAGTGAAGGACTCACAGAGACGTACGATCTGAACAGCTGGAACAGCAATTTTGGGCAAGGGTACCGTCTGCCTACCGAGGCTGAATGGGAATATGCTGCCCGATACCCTGACGGGCGTACCTTCCCCTGGGGTGACGACTTTGAAAATATGAACCGATATGCCAATTTTGGATTAAACCGGGAAAAGCTTACCGATATTACCGCCTTTGAAGAAGGGAAAAGTTATCTGGGACTATACAACCTGATTGGCAATGCTGAGGAGTGGGTCAACGATTTTTATGCTACCTACCCTACCGATACCCTTACCAGCCCTACTGGTCCACAGGAGGGTGTCTATAAACAAAAAAGGGGTGGTAGCTGGTACAGACACGACAACAATATGCCATTCAGTGCCTACCGTTACAATACCAATTATCAGTATACCTGTTATTTCGATATTGGTTTTCGCATTTGCCTGAATATGTAATCGCACTTGATTCAGAATATAATTAACAAATAAATCTATGGAACCATTTCGTTACGCGAAGGATGTTGAAAAGAAAGAGCTGTTCAAAGGCGTGTTAGGCCAGTATCTGGGCAGCGGTCAAAATATGAATGTGATGCACTGGAATTTTGCTGACAATGTAACATTACCTGAACATCACCATGAATCAGAACAGTTTGGCTATGTGATAAAAGGGGCATTCAAAGCTACCATAGCCGGTGTTACCCGGGTGCTTGAGGTGGGCGACTACTATTTTATCCCGCCCAACGCGCCACACTCATTTACTTCAGTAGGCGAAACCGAAGCAATCGATGTTTTTAGTCCCGTGAAACCCATTTGAACTTTTTTTCTAAATCACTTAAAAATCAATATGATGAAAAAAATGTATTGGTACTGGCCAGTAATTATGCTTTTTGGGCCGAAGAGCTTCAGGCTCCCTGGGATGCACTTAAAAAAGCAGGACACAATGTAACTCTTGCTACCTATTTAGGTAAGAAACCCCTGCCCATTGCGATGAGCATGGACCCCGATTTTGTGGACGGATATCAAAACGTCAAGGTGAATACCCCAGAGACTGTAGCCCGTACGCTGGAACTGCTGAGTAATGGCGAACTGGATAATCCAAAGAAAATAAGCGAGGTAAATATGGCAGATTATGATGCTTTGGTAATGACCGGCGGACCAGGCACTCCACTTGATATTTGTAATAATCCTGCTGTGCACCGCATGATCCTGCATTGTGTAAGGAATAACAAAATGGTGGGTGCGATCTGTTATTCGGTGGGAGCTTTGGCTTTTACCCGTGATCCTGAGAACAATTACAAGAGTGTGATCTATGGAAAGAAAGTGACAGCTCATCCGCGGAAATGGGATTTTGTAGATTTTAATTTAACCTATAACCTGGTGGGTACTACGCCCGACAACAAGGGGACCGACCTGATGACACCCGGTTTCCTGATTCCGTTACAGGATATTGTGGAGGATGCTGTTGGCCCAAACGGCGAGGTGCTTGCCGACGACATGGCCACACCGCAAAATCCCTGCGTAGCAGTAGACTGGCCCTTTGTAACCGGACTCTCGGTGGAGTCGTCGGCAGAATATGGAAGACAGTTAGTGAAAGCACTCGAAAAATAACAACTCTGGTTATGCAGGAATAAGTTCGGCATACTGTAGACAGGAAACCTGGATGAATAACCTAAATTAAAATTGTGTGTATGAATGTTGGAGATCTTATTGTAGATTATCTTGAGACAGTTGGTGTGGATACTGTCTTTGGAGGTTCCGGCCAGTCAGACTCTGCCTTTCTGTTTGCGCTGAGTAGAACAGAAAAAATCAAAACCGTCATCCCGCGCCATGAGCAGGCCGCCTCATTCATGGCATGTGGTTATGCCATGTACTCCGACAAGCTGGGAGTGTGCTTTTGTACAGCTGGCCCGGGAGCAGTGAATCTGCTTTCGGGAATGGCGGTTGCCTATTCCGATTCGCTCCCCCTGCTATCCCTTCCTGCGTATACCCCTCGTGCGATGCGTGGTAAGGGTGATCTGGGTGATACATCGGGATTGAATCGAACCCCCGACGGGCAGGCACTCTTCTCGGCTGTTACCAAGAAATCGTTTATCCTGGAGGATCCTTCTCAGGCCTGTGATATTCTTGAAGAAGCGATAAACTTTGCCTTCGATGGTCGCCCTGGTCCCGTAAATGTCTATATAGACTATAGCATCTACGAAGAGGAGATTCCCAATTACCGGGCTCTTAACTTTCATGTCAAACCGGTTTTGGCAGCACAGGAAGATCTTGATAAAGCTGCTGGTGTGTTGACAGAAGCGATCAACAGCGGGAAAAAGGTGATGGCTCTTGTCGGATATGGCACCATCAGAAGTCACGCAGAGGAAGATCTGATTCGGCTGCTGGAATCGTTTCACATACCTTTCTGCGCGACGATGGATGCCAAGGGAGCCCTGCCCGAAACACACCCGCTCTGTCTGGGTACTTTCGGCACATCAGGCGATCCCGGAACAAAAGAGTTCTTCAAGAAAGCCGATGTAGTCCTCGCCATTGGGAACTCGTTTGCCAAGTGGAATACATGGCGCTTTAAAGATGTGCTGTTTGATAACAAGAAGCTGATTCACATCAACATCGATCCCAATGAAATTGGCAAGGTCTACAGAGCTGATTATCCTGTTGTATCGGATGCGAAACCGGCAATTGTTGCCTTGCATGCTAAAATGACCGCTATGGGAGCCGGAAAACTCTCTCCTGAACCCAGTAGTGATCAATTCCGCAACGTGAAGCTGGAGCAACGCAGTGACAAAATTCATCCCGCAATGCTTGTAAGGGAAATATCGCGATTGTCACCCGCAAAAAGCATCATCCTTGGCGATGCCGGCGGACATATGCTCTGGTTGCATGCCTACCTTACTCTTGAGGGGGGCAGGAATTATCAGAACCCCGGCAGCTTCGGGCCGATGGCTGCCAACGTGAATGCTTCAATCGGGGTGAAGTACGCCAATCCCGACAGGCCGGTGATTGTGGCCTGTGGTGACGGCGATTACCAGATGGCTGGATTTGAACTGATGACCGCCGTGCAGGAGAATGTGCCGGTGATCTGGATTATTTTCAATAATTCGGAATTCAACATCATCAAATACTTCCAGCTAAGATCGAAAAATAAAGAGGTGTTTAACCACTTTATGAATCCCGATTATGTGAAATACGCGGAAGCTTGCGGGGCACAAGGATTCAGGGTCACAGAGATAGATCAGTTTGAAGCGGCTTTCACCAAGGCCCTCAGCCTTGGTAAACCGGCATTAATTGATGTGATTGTCGATCCCGAGGTTTATCCTCCCTTTGCCGCTTTCGACGATTAAAAAACAAAAAACGGAGAACAATGAACAAAGCGAATCTTTCATTTTGGCTGAATCAAATTACAGGTACCCTCACTTTCATGATTGGTGTTGTTGCTTGTTATATTGGCGCTCTTCTGCAGATGCCATGGCTAGGAATGGCTGTGGTGATGCTGATTATACTGATTGATCTGCTTCAGAATAATAAACTTCTCAGGAATAAAATAAAACTGGTGGTTGTTGTTGCGCTTGCTGCTGCTGTGATGGAGACCTTGTTGATAGTGACCTCGGTGTATTCCGTGAATCCCTCTTCGCGTCTGCTCGGCTTGCAGTTTGTCCTGCCAATCTGGATATTGGCCCTGTGGGTTAATTTCAGTATCAGGATCATCTCCTACCTCGTCTTTACCCGAGGAAGACATTTCGTTAACGCACTGCTAGGGATCGTCTTTGCTGTATTGATATTCAGGTCGGCCGATCGCTTCGGGCTTGTGGTACTCACACATGGAGTTTATAGCCTGGCCATTATTGCAGCAGCCTGGGGCATTTTTGTACCGTTCATTTATATGTATGCAAACAGATTATTTCCAGACACAAGAAAAAAATAACAATCTACATGGATATCAATTTTACTTTTTCCGACTCCATCGCCGGTTATGTGACAGATTTCAATCTGAGCGAACGCACCTTTTCTTTGAAAACTTCCGACAACCGCATTTTCAAAGCGTATATCTCCGGAAATTGCTATGCTCGGTATGCGCGCAACCTGAATGAGGAATACAATGATGCCACGGCCGACATGCTAAAACTACTGGCCCTGCCACGCCAGATGGTGTTTGCTTATGGAACATTTTATCCCCAGGAGAATAGTAGCCTGCCTTTTTTTCAGGTACAATGGATGGTCTTTCCCGGAAAAGGCCCCGGCATTTACAGGCATGAGGAACCCGACTGGTGGATCAACCAGATCGATTCCATCGCATCCAGCTACATGAAATGGCAGTTCGATTTTCCCGATAAATCCATCAATTATGAAAACTATCGCACCATGCTCCATCTGGGAGGATCAAAAAAAGGGGATTACCTGCAGGAGACCGATACCATTTCGCGGTTGATTTACGGATTTGCATCGGCCTATCTCCTTACCGGTAAAGATGAATACCTCGAGGCGGCCGAGAAAGGGAGTGATTACCTGCGCGACCATATGCGTTTTTATGATGCCGATGAGGATATCGTATATTGGTATCATGGGATCAAGGTGGAAGGAGAGAAAGAGACCAAACTGCTGACTTCAGAGTTTGGCGATGATTACGACTCCATTCCAATGTATGAGCAGATCTACGCCCTGGCGGGTCCCACGCAGACCATGAGGATCACAGGAGATCCCAAAATTAAATGGGATATTGACAAAACATTGGATCTGTTCGAACGCTTTTTCAAGGACGAGGAAAATATGGGTTACTTCTCCCACATCGATCCCATTATGCTGGATCCAAGAACGGAGAGCCTCGCACACAACCGGGCTCGCAAGAACTGGAACTCAGTGGGAGACCATGCCCCGGCTTATCTCATTAATCTCTATCTGGCTACAGGAGAAAAGAAGTATGCCGACTTCCTTGAATATACTTTCGACACCATCACCCGTTTCTTTCCCGATTATGAAAATAGCCCTTTCGTACAGGAGAAGTTTCACGAGGACTGGAGTCCGGATCAGACATGGGGCTGGCAACAAAATAGGGCTGTGGTGGGACACAACCTGAAAATCGCATGGAACCTGATGAGGATGCAATCCCTGAAACCCAAAAAGGAGTACCTTGATTTTGCCAGAAAGATTGCGGAGCTGATGCCCGAAGTAGGTTGCGACAGACAAAGAGGTGGCTGGTACGATGTGGTGGAAAGGGTGACCAAACCCAACGGAACACATCATGAATTTGTCTGGCACGACCGAAAAGCATGGTGGCAGCAGGAACAGGCTATCTTGGCATATCTCATTATGTTTGGGATACTGAAAGATGACGAATACAACAAAAACGGGCGGGAAGCTGCTGCTTTTTACAATGCTTTTTTTCTCGATAGTGATGATGGCGGTGTCTATTTCAACACGCTGGCGAATGGCCTGCCCTACCTTCTCGGCAATGAACGATTCAAGGGGAGCCATTCCATGAGCGGTTATCACAGCATGGAACTCTGTTTCCTGTCGGCAACCTATATCAACCTGCTCATCACCAAACAGCCCCTGATCCTGCATTTCAAGCCGCTGCCGAATGGTTTCAAAGACAACATTCTTCGTGTTTCTCCCGATATCCTGCCGGAAAACAGTGTTTACATAGAGAGCTGCAGCATCGATGGAGAACCATACCACAACTTTAATGCAGATGAGCTCACCGTTATATTGCCACAAACCGATAAACAGGTGAGAGTGAAGGTGAAAATAGCGCCAAAAAGCTGGCTCGATTAGTCAAAAAAGAACAAATGAAAGTAACAATTCAAACAAAAAACAGCATTGTCTATATCACAATTCAGGGGAGCATAGACAGCAACACGGCAGGTGAATTACAGTCGCACATACTGGAAGAGCTGGCATCGAGTAATCAGGTAATCATGGATCTAACCGACGTCGATTTCCTTTCCAGTGCGGGTTTACGGGTCTTGCTGATGCTCTACCGACAACTCAATGCAAATGGTGGAAAAGTATTGCTGGTGAATGTCTCAGAGGAAATCTGCGACATCATGTCGATGACTGGATTCATTAATTTCTTCGAACTATACAGCAGCATCGAAGAAGCAGAAAAAAAATTCAAACAAGCATGAGTGCACTTGATAACCGGATCGATTTTTACCCCACAAACGAATACCAAGGTATAAAATACCGCAGGGGACGTGTGCTTCCTTTCGGAGCGACCCTAGTGCCCAACGGCGTGAACTTTTCCGTTTTCTCCAGTGCGGCCACATCCTGTACGCTTGTCCTTTTCAATAAAAATGAGGAGGAACCTTATGCCGAGATTCCGCTACCCGACGAATTCAGAGTGGGGAATGTATATGCCATCATTGTTTTTGGTCTCGATTATGAGAATATTGAATATGGCTATCGGATGGATGGACCATACGACCCGCAAAACGGACATCGGTTCGATAAGAAGGTGGTTTTATCGGACCCTTATGCTAAAGCAATTGGGGGTAGAGACAGATGGCGCGATGATTCCAACCTGAAGCGGAATTATCCGTTCCGTTCGCGGCTTGTATTCGATGATTTCGACTGGGAGGAGGATAACCCGCTGGAAACACCCATGGAGGATCTAATCATTTACGAGATTCACGTGAGAGGCTTTACGGCACATCCCTCTTCGGAAGTCAGACACCGGGGTACCTTTGCTGCCATTCGCGAGAAAATACCCTATTTGCGCGACCTGGGAATCAACTGTGTAGAGCTGATGCCGATCTATGAGTTTGATGAATTTGAACACAGCCGTAAAAACCCCGATACGGGCGACTTGTTGGTCAACTACTGGGGTTATAGCACCCTCAATTTTTTTGCTCCCAAAGCAGGTTATGCCGCGACAGGCAAGTACGGGATGGCGGTGGATGAGCTGAAGACACTCATAAAAGAGTTGCACAGGAACGGCATTGAGGTAATCCTTGATGTGGTGTTCAACCATACGGCGGAGGGTGATCATCGCGGGCCGACCATCTCCTTCAGGGGTGTCGACAACAAAACGTACTACATGCTCACCCCCGACGGCTATTATTTCAACTTCTCCGGCACGGGCAACACCCTCAACTGCAACCACCCCGTGGTACGGAACATGGTGCTCGACTGTCTCCGTTACTGGGCTTCGGAATATCATATTGACGGATTCCGTTTTGATCTGGCTTCCATTCTCGGACGCGCGCAAGATGGTAGCCCCCTGAACAATCCACCCCTGCTGGAATCGCTTGCCCATGATCCCATACTGGCTAAATGTAAACTGATTGCCGAGGCGTGGGATGCTGGCGGACTCTACCAGGTGGGAGCATTTCCTGCCTATGGCCGCTGGGCAGAGTGGAACGGGAAGTACAGGGATACCGTTAGAAAATTCCTCAAGGGTGATCACAATACTGTGGGGCGGCTGTCGCAGTGCATGCAGGGCTCGCCCGAGATGTACCTGCACCGGGGTACCACAGCAGGAATAAACTTCATCACCTGCCACGACGGCTTCACGCTGTATGACCTGTTTGCCTATAACGAGAAACACAATGACGCAAACGGGGAAAATAACCAGGATGGATGTAATGACAACTTCAGCTGGAATTGCGGGTGGGAGGGTGAAACGGATGACCCAGCCGTAAACCATCTGAGGCACCGCCAGATTAAAAATGCACTAACTATCCTGATGCTCAGCCAGGGAGTCCCCATGATCCTGATGGGCGACGAAATGGGGAGGACACAAAAGGGAAACAACAACACCTATTGTCACGACAGTGAGTTTAACTGGCTGGACTGGAGTCTTGTGAGGAATAATTCCGATTTGTTCTCCTTCGCTCGCCATATTATCAACTTTCGGCGACAGCATCCGATATTAAGGAATAAAGAACATTATAGCAACAGAGATTACAAAGAGAGCGGCTATGCCGATATTACGTTCCACGGCACCAAAGCATGGCATGCCGACTGGTCTGAATCAAATACCGTCTTCGCTTTTATGCTTGACGGATATCATGCCAAAAACGGTTTCGTAAAGGACGATACCATCTACGTAGCGGCCAATATGCACTGGGATGCACTCGATTTTGAATTGCCTCAGTTATCAGAAAATAGGAAATGGCATCTTTCCGTCAATACATCCATGGTGCCGCCCGAAACATTTTATCCGCTGAATAGTGAGCCAGTGCTGGAGAATCAGTCCGGTTTTATTGTGGGAGGGCGTTCGATAATAGTTTTAATAGGTAAATAATTTATTTAATTTGGAGGAACAGGTATGGGTTTTTCAGTAAAGAAAGAGATTTTTGAAAAGTATACAGCGTTAACAGTTTGTGGATCTTTGGATTCATCTACCGCCCCTCAGTTTAGTGAAGAGGTGAAACAGGTCATCACACAAAACCCGCAGGCACTGGTTCTCTATGTGGAGGAACTCAGTTTTATGTCATCTGCCGGATTGAGGATACTGATTTTTGCAAAACAGAAACTGGGTACAGCCGTCTCTTTGATTTTGGTCAGACCCCAAGAGCAATTACTCGAAACGTTGCGGATGACCGGATTGATATTTAGTGTAAGTATCGTGGATCAATATCCGGAATAGCATGAAGACAGAATCCCAATTTCAAGTTTTTGAAGCTGTGCCCGGTTCACTCGAACCGATACGCGAATTTATTGCAACTTTTGCCACAGCCAACGACATCGACAAGAAGAAAATATTCAAGCTCATCCTGGCAGTAGACGAAATTGCCACCAATATCATGAATTACGGTTATCCGCTGGCAGGCATAGATGATGGTACTATTCAAGTCTCCATCGGATATCAAGAAAGGCAATTGAGAGTCGTCCTGGAAGATTACGCCATCCCTTTTAACCCGATAGAGAAGAGTATGCCTACACCGGAAGATTTGATGAAGCCGGTAGAGGATAGACCTATTGGGGGGCTCGGTATTTTCCTGGCCCGGCAAAGTGTGGATCTTTTTGACTATGAATATCGAGAAGGGAAGAACCGCAATATATTGGTGGTTGCCACCGATTAATATCGACACTTTAGAATGTGACCATGCTGAAAAAACTATCTTTTAGAAAGAAAATACTGCTGCTGCTTCTTTCATCAATAGCCGGTTGTGTGATCTTCACCACCTCGGTGACTGTCTTTATTACCGAAAAATCTACCCAGGGTGTGATTGACGACATGCTATTTTCGGTGGCTTATGGAGCGCATAACCTGGTGGGAGATGACTACCATGACCGTATCAAAGACGAATTCTCCATCTCTCCCGAAGAATTTGAACTCAAAAGAAGCACTTTGCATGAGTTTGCCAATGAGGTGAAAGTGAAAGAGGTTTACTCCTATATTATTTACGACAATGAGTTGCGGTGGACCTCTGGGAGTTTGAGCACCGACACTTTTTTTATCGCCTATCAGGGAGACAGGGAGAAGATGAAGAAGATCTACTTTACACCGATAGAAGAGAATCGAATTGTCTTCAATAGCTACGAAGATGCATACGGCGCGGTAAGATCGGTTTTTGTACCTTTCACTACTGACGCCGGAACACGTTACGTGGTGGGGGCCGATTATGATTACGAGGTAGTGAAGAATGAACTGAACGGTATTGCCATTGGATTTATCCTGTTTGGCCTTTTTATCCTGATCGTATCGTTTTTCATCGCCTTTATTCTGACAAACAAGATGTCGGCACCCATCAAGAAGCTTGTGGAATTTTCCAAAGAGATGGTCGATAACGACTATAGTTTAAACGAGTATGATCAAAATTACCTGAAGAACTTCTCCCAAAATTACAAAGATGAGATTGGAATTCTCTCCGGTTCGTTTCTCTACCTGCAAAATTCCATCAAGCACTATGTGAACGACCTGAAAAAGACCACGGCTGCGAAGGAAAGCCTGGAGAGTCAGTTACGCATCGCGAATGCCATACAGATGGGAATGCTCCCGAAGGAGATTGGCGGGTTCTGTGATCACAATGAGTTTGCTATATGTGGTTTTATGAAGCCGGCAAGGGAGGTGGGGGGCGACCTCTATAATTATTTTATGATCGATGACGAGCATCTGGGTTTTACCATTGGTGATGTTTCCGACAAAGGAATACCTGCCGCTCTCTTCATGTCGATGACCAATACCCTCATTAAATCAATCGCTCTCACCGGTATCTCTCCTGCCGATGTGCTTTACAGGGTGAACAATGAGCTTTGCAAGGGAAACGAACAAAGCATGTTTGTCACTCTCTTTTTTGCGAAGCTGAACATCAACACAGGACATGTGGAATATGCCAATGCCGGACACAATCCGTTTATCCTTCTGAGTAAAAACAAACGGGCATACCAAAAACTGCATCCGGGTATTGTACTGGCTGTCTTTGAGGATATCCAATTCAAAAACGAAGAGATTACGCTGTCGCCTGGAGACACCATACTGATGTATACCGACGGGGTGACCGAAGCAATGAACAGTCAAAAAAAGCTGTTTGGTGAGGAGCGGTTGCTACAGATTTTTAATTCGGATGCTCACGCTTCTGTCTCCATCATGACTCAATCGGTGATCCAAGGGCTGGATGCCTATGTTGAGGGTTTTGAACAATCGGACGATATCACGGTTATGGCGTTGAGATATCATTGACACAAGCTTCATTCAACTCCAAGCAAAATCAGGCTGCTGAACAGGTCGTAGGCCGATTGAAGGAAACGCTGCCTGTTTTGTTGCATTTTCATCTTCTCGTTGAGAAGGTCACTTTGTTGAATGTAGCCTTTTTCGAACTGAAAATGTACTGCTGTTTCATTTTGCTGGCTCATCTCCCAGTTTTCCTGGTTCAGACGGTAGCTTTCTTTTCTGACTTGCAGTAGAGATAGTTCATTGAGCCGTTCTTTTTCCCGGTTGTTGCGGATATCGCGCAGGTTTTCCTGCTCCATAAGCTGTCGCAAGCGCAGTCGCGATACTTCTTTGGATGTACTGAACGATTGGGTAACGGGTACCCTGAGTGAGATGCCGATATAGCTGCTACCTCTCCAGAGATTGTTGTTGAACAGCGTTAATTCATGGTTGTAGTAGTTGGTGCCGTAATATCCATTCAAAGTAAGGGTGGGGGCATACTTCCAGGAGGCCGACTTCAGGCGGAGGGATGCCAGATCCACTACCTCCTGCTGCCGCAGCACTTCCCGGGGTGTGAGACCATAGGTGGGTAATGCTTTCATCTCCAGATTTCCCAATAACGCTGGGATATCCTCTGCCAGTGAAAGTGAGGTCACATTCGCAGCTGTCACATCCATCCCCATGAGGTAGAGTAATTCTGCTTTCCGGTCGCCCGCGATTTTTGCCGCCTCCAGATAAGCAGCAACAGATTCGTTGTATGCTCTGTGTGTATCATTCTTCTCGGAGAGGCTGATTTTCTCTTTCAAATAAAGCTGACTGGCGTTTCGGAGCAATTCGGCGTAGTAGGTTGTATCTCCCTTGAGCAGTTTTTGTTGCTCTTCCGCGATCACACACTCCGCGTAAGCAAGAGATACCCGCTCTTTTAAATCCTCTTCTGAGATTTCTGTATCATATTTCTGAATCCTTTGCTGGTGTTTTTTTTCTTTCACCTGGTTGATTTTGTCCGGATTGAAGAGGTCGAACCGGAGATTTACTCCTGCTGATGAGTTATATTTCGTGTTAAACTTCAGATACATCAGCTCTCCCTCCTTTGCAGAGGGATCGAAGACATGGGCCGGAACGGGAGTGGCAGGTATAACCAGATTTCGTCGCATCTCTCCCGAAAGATAGATGTCGGGAATATGTTGGAGGCGACTCTCTTCTACCTCAATAGATGCCGCTTCGTTTTTCATCTTCTCCACGCTGAGGGTGGGCGAATTCGCCAGTGCCCGTTGAACGGCTCCCTCCATTGTCAATGACTCCTGTGCTGAAACTGCAGCAGAAAATAAAAGCGCATATAAGATTACTATTTTTCTCATTGAATTGGTTTGTTTTCAATATGTGTTTTTTTTATTGTTGTTGGTTTCACCTCTTATATTATACCTGTGCCGTTTATCCAGCATGCTTTTTTGTTGATTACCCGTTTTACTTCTATCTGAAAACCGAGGAGGGTTCCACTTTTTTCAGCTTTCGGATTGAAAAGTAGGAACTTCCCACGGAGATAATCAGGGTTGTGAGGAATAAAAAACCCAACAATGCCGGGGTCAGACTGATGATCAGTCCCCCTTTTGCCATTCCTATTTTAGAGATGATAAGAAGGATCAGCGATACCAGAAAACCAATCAGGGCATAAATTACCGATTGGGCGACAACCAGCCGGGTGATATACTTGCCTGAAGCTCCGATTGCTTTCAGGGTTCCGTAATCTTTTATGCGATCGTAGGTGACCGAGTACATGGTGAGTCCGATGATAAAGAAGCCGCTGATAATACCGAAGAGCACCAGTGTGGCAAAGCTCATTCCCATGTTGTTGGCGGTCATTACGTTGACAATGGTGGCTGTTCTGATCTTCTCTGCGGGCCACGCCTTTAGATCGGGTGCGATCTGGTTGATCCGGGAGACCACCGACTCAATCATGCTGGCATCGGGTACGGTAACAATGACTCCGCTTACCTGTGTGGGTGACATCCCTGTGTAGTAGCGGGCCTTGTCGGTTGTGGTATAGACAAGTGGGGAGGTGAATCCCTTGGCATCTTTTGTCATCACTCCCACAGTGGCCGACTTGCCATTGATTTCGAAACGGGTGCCCGGTACTACCTCATAACGCAGTGTCTTGTTGTCATAAAAATCGGTGGAGACGATCTCTGGTTCTGCCAGGCTGCTGATGGATCCAGAATAGACCAGATCGGCATAAGGACCCGCCGCCATGGCAGGGTAGTCGCTACCGATAATCATGGCCGGAGCATCCTTGCCATTGGGAAATCTGGCAGATACATTGGTGATCACGAAACCGTGCGTGCCGGTCACTCCGTCGATGCTACGCAGCTGGTTTACCCAGCGCACGTCAAGCGGGGAAAGCTGATTTACGTTTTCAGTCTGCTTTTTCACTACGAAAACCTGTGCATACTGGGGGTTGGCATTGCCTACGATTCCTCCAATGATGTTGGCAAGGTAGAAGAACATACCCAGCTCGATCCCAATTAGGTAAATGCTGATGACGATTGCCGCAAGGATGCCCATGCTCTTGGACTTTTCAAAACGGACAAATTTAAAGGCGGTAGAGAGCATAAGCGGTCAGTTTAATTGTACACTGCATTCCACTTTCGATTCGATAAATAGCGGTTGCTTCACCTCGTTAAGGGAAACCTCGATTTCGCGGATGCGGCGATCTTCGAGGTCGGTTCCACTATCGGAAAATAGCGATTTCTTTTTCAAGTCGGGTGAAATGCGCACGATCTCACCGGTAGCAGCCACTTCGGTATTGCCGTGAAGATTTATTCGACAGGGTTGCCCCACCTGAAGCTTATGGGCAAACAGCTCATCGATCTCTACCATCACCACCAGGGGCTTGTCGGGGGAGATCCTTCCATATTGCTGATACTGGCTCACCGCTTCACCCACACGGGGATTGAGATCCAGCAGGGTGCCATTGCTGGGAGCCCGGAACACTTTTTTCTGAAGTTCGCTCGCCTTGGAAGCACGCTGAATTTTTAGCTCATTCAGTTGCGATTGCTGCAGTCTGTAGTCGTTCTCCAGCTTTTTCATCTGCTCGGCTCCCCGATCGAACTCATTCTGCAGCGTGCGTACATTTTCCCCGGTAGTGGCCCCCACAACCAGTAGTTCTCTGGCATCTTTCAACAGACGCTCTTGTTCTGTGTGAAGGAACCGCTGTTGTTCCAGCATGATCTTTGCCGACTCCACCGCCAACTCCTGTGATTTCAATCGGGAGTCAGCCTCTCTGACCGCCAGTTCTTCGTCGCTGCTGCAGAGTGAGAGAATCACCTCTCCCTCTTCGATGCGCTCTCCAGCTTTCCGATACACCTCTTTCACAATGCCTGATGCCGGGGCGGCTAGCTCAATTACGCCACCTTGTGGCACTACCTTGCCGATGCCGACAATCTGTGGTGGAGTATGTTCTGTTTGTGATGGGGTAATTTTTTCCTGTTTGCTGCCACATGCTGCCAGTAGCAGTGTAGCTGTAAGGAGAACAACTTGTCGCTTCATCTTATAGTAAATTTATTGTCAACGTGAAAAAAATCAAAAATCATCCTTCATGGCAGTTTCGCTGATTCTTCCTTCCGACACGTAGATGGTTCGGTCGGCATACTTCTTCAACCTTACATCATGGGTGACCACAATTACAGCCCGGTCATCGAGCGAGAGCTGGCTCAGCATATCCATGACCATTTTGGCGCTTTTGTGATCGAGGGAGGCAGTTGGTTCATCGCACAGAATCAGTTGCGGGTTGGTCACCAGGGAGCGGGCTATGGCTATTCTCTGCTGCTGTCCCCCGCTGAGGTTCCTGGGAAGGTTGTAGATGCGATCTTCCATGCCGAATTTACGGATCAACTCCATCGCCCTTCTTTTCGCCTCTTTTCGCTTCACACCCTGCAGCAGGAGGGGTTCCATAACATTCTCCAATGCATTCAGCGGCGCCAGCAGGTTGAAACCCTGAAAGACAAAGCCGATATGTTGCAGGCGGAGATTGGCCAGTTCCTTTTCAGAGAGATCGTTCACACAGGTATCTCCTACCCACACTTTTCCTGAGGAAGGATAGATCACGGAGCCAAGGAGCGACAGAAGGGTGGTTTTCCCGGAACCGGAGGGGCCTACCAGCAGGGTAATTTCACCAGTTCTAAACTCGGTTGTAGTGGGCTGTAAAGCTACAATAGTAGATTCTCCGGTCTTATACTCCTTTCCCGCCTCGATTAATCGTGCTGCAATTGTCATATCATGTAAAGCAGTTTATTTTCAATTTCACTTAGGCCAATTGATATAGCTACGCTCCTCTTAAATTCTGCGCTCAGCATAGCAAAAACAAGTTCTGCCTATTATTCACTTCCTAAGCAACAAAAGAAATCATTAAATTACAAATCAGCAAATCAAAACGCTATAGAAACAGAAAGACTTCATGCAAAAATATCAACTTCTCTACCATCGTTTCGTTTATATTTTTGTTGCTCTTAGAATTTCTCTTTTTCCCGGAGGTCCCGGAAGCCGTTCTACCTGAAATCCTGCTGTCTGGAGCTTTCTTCTCACAACTCCCTTGGCACAGTAGGTGGTCAGGATAGCGCCCTGATTAGATAAACTATAGAGATGGTCGAAAATTTCCTGCGTCCACATTTTCGGCTGTGTTTCGGGTGAAAAAGCATCGTAATAGATCAGGTCGAAGCCTTTTTTCGGAGTAAAAGTGGCAGGTCGACTGAAATCAATTAGTTGCTTCAGTAGCGTAAAGCAAGGGGTTATGGCTGTTGCTTTCTCCCAGGGCGATGTATGGAGCTGAAGGAATAGTTTTTCAAAGGTGTTGTTTCCCAACTTGGCATTATTCAAATCGTTTTGATTGGACTGCATGGGTGTATCGACTGCTATATCTCTTTCAAGCCGATTCAACATGGCCGGATAATTGAGTTTTTGTGCCGCTTCAATAGAAATGGGATAGCGCTCGAGAGTGTGATAAAACACATTTATTCTTTTTTTTCCCGCTTCCAGTAAGGTGAGTAAGGCGCCGAGACCTGTGCCGAAACCAATTTCCAGCAGATTGATTGCATGAGAGGGTTGTAGGGACTGTTCCCGGGAGAATTGTTGTTGCGCCTCCGGCCTATGCTGTAATTCAGATTGTTCTTGTCGGGCGGAAGGTTGAAATTGAAATCTGTGTAGTAGACCCTCCCTGATGAAAATGTGGGTCGATTCCTGTATGGCGCCATGCGAGGAGTGATAATGTTCATTCAATTCCGGTACATACAACGTATGCGATCCATCTTTTGTGATCTCAAGAGTGAGAGGGAGGAAACGTTTGTCTGAAAGCATAAGTGGCAGATTGTATAAAATTTAGGGACAACGGGTTTATGAAGAAATAAGATTGATTGCGATCATCGACAACAAATATAAACAAACTTTGTTTATGATTTCTGGCAAAGAGCGAAATTCGCTACATTTGTCTGTAAAACTTATCGGATGAAAAAATATTTATTATTTATATTACTCCCCACACTGCTCCTCGCGTGTCAGACTGGGAGCAAGAAGGAGACCAGCGGACAAAAAGCGGTGCTCACAGTTACCATTGAACCACAACGTTATTTTCTAGAACAGATTGTGGGTGATGCTTTCAAGATTAATACGCTGGTGCCGCCGGGAACCAGTCCCGAGACCTACGAGCCGGCTCCAACAGTGATGGTGGAGATGGGCAACAGCCTGATTTACTTCATGGTGGGCGATCTGGGATTTGAACGGGCGTGGAGCGCTCGGCTGGCAGCCAACAACCCGAACATCACTCTGGTAGATTGTGCTACAGGCATTGAACGGGTTGAAGGGGATAGCCATGCAGGGCATGGACACGATGAAGGGCACGATCATAATCATGGAGATACCGACCCCCATTTCTGGTCGTCACCCCGGGCAGTGAAAATAATGGCTGCCAATATGCTGGAAGCTGTGGTGAAGGCAGATCCTGCTAACAAAGAAACTTATCGGGCCAATTTCGACCGCTTCACCCGGCAACTTGCTGAAACTGATAGTCTCATACAGGATAAACTGGCCCATGTCACTTCCCGATCCTTCATTATTTACCATCCGGCACTTGCTTATTTTGCAAAAGATTACAATCTGCACCAGCACAGTGTGGAGTTTCAGGGAAAAAATCCCTCTCCGGCACAGATAAAAGAATTGGTCGATCTGGCCCGTAGGGAGCAGATACATACCCTGTTTATCCAAAAAGGATTCGATGCAAAAAACATGGAGGTGATTGCCCGTGAGATTGGGGCGGAGGTGTTTGAAATTGATCCGTTGAGTTACGAATGGAATAAGGAATTGTTGCGGTTGGCCGATATATTAGCGCGTGATGTAGATGAATAAACTAATTGAAATAAACAACCTGACCGTTGGTTATGAAAACAAGCCAAATGTGTTGAAGGAGGTCTCTTTGACCATCTATGACGATGATTTTCTAGGCATCATCGGACCAAACGGCGGGGGGAAGACCACACTCCTTAAATCGATCCTGGGACTGTTGAAATCACAACCGGGTGCCATCTCTTTCTACGAGAAGGGAGAAAAAGTATCTTCCATGAACATCGGTTATCTCCCCCAGATTAACCAGATCGACAAAAAATTTCCTATTTCCGTGTCAGATGTGATCCTGTCAGGTCTCACGCCTCGGGGACATCGTTTTGGGAGGTATTCCGCAAAAGATAAACAGAAGGTGAAAGGTGTGGCAGAACGACTGGGCGTGGAGCATCTGTTGTCGCGCTCTATAGGTGAACTCTCGGGTGGTCAGCTCCAACGGGTGCTTCTGGGAAGAGCCATCATTGATAGCCCGAAGCTGATTATTCTGGATGAACCTAGTACCTATGTGGACAAGCTTTTCGAAACCAATTTCTACAAACTACTGGGCGACATAAACAAGGAAATCGCCATCATGCTGGTATCGCACGATGTGGGAACCATCATTTCCCAGGTAAAAAATATAGCTTGTGTGAACCAGGGGCTACACTATCATTCGGGTTCCAATATATCGCAGGAGTGGCTGAATAATGCCTATGAATCGTGCCCCATCGAGATATTGGGGCACGGCGCACTTCCTCACCGGGTGCTGCTGCAACACGATCATTCACATACGGAATCGCAGCAACACGATGACACGATGAAGTGAGAGGCGGATTATTGACGGATTAAATACTCGGCAATTTGCACGGCATTGAGTGCCGCACCCTTGCGGATTTGGTCTGAAACAGTCCAGAAAGTCAGCCCATTCTCGTTGGTCAGGTCCTTGCGGATGCGGCCCACGTACACAGGGTCTTTGCCGGTGAGATCCAACGGCATGGGGTACTGTTTCTTGGCCGGGTCATCGATTACCACCAACCCTTTGGCATTGCTGAAGGCGGTACGAGCCTCTTCCAGTGACAGTGGACGCTCGGTCTCGATCCAGATGGCTTCTGAATGGGCACGCATCACCGGAACACGTACACAGGTGGCACTTACCTCAATATCGGAGTGCATGATTTTGCGTGTTTCATTGAACATTTTCATCTCCTCCTTCGTGTATCCGTTGTCGGTGAAAACATCGACTTGTGGAATCAGATTGTATGCCAGTTGATAAGCAAATTTCGACACGGTAGGTTGTTCGCCGTTTACCAGTTGACTGTACTGATCCTCCAGTTCCTGCATGGCAGCAGCACCGGCACCCGATGCAGCCTGATAAGTAGCTACGTGTACTTTTTTAATGTGGGTGACATCTTCAATCGCCTTCAGCGCAACCACCAGCTGTGCTGTGGTGCAGTTGGGGTTGGCAATGATGCCGCGTGGTGTGTTGAGGGCATCCTCGGCGTTCACCTCCGGCACCACGAGGGGTACATCCTCCTCCATGCGGAAAGCGCTGGAGTTGTCGATCATGATGGCACCATGCTTGGTAATGGTTTCAGCATATTCCAGCGAGGTGCCGCCTCCGGCAGATACAAACGCTATGTCGATATCCTTGAAGTCGTCGTTGTGTTGCAACTCCTTCACAGTGATCTGTTTTCCTTTAAAAATATAAGAGGTTCCAGCACTTCTTGAAGAGCCAAACAAATGCAATTCATCCAGAGGAAAGTTTCTCTCTTCCAGTACGCGAAGTAATTCTTGACCTACAGCCCCACTGGTACCCACAATAGCGATGTTCATACGATTAATTTTTTATGATGATAACCATTTATGCACGAAATAAAGATCACAAAGATATAAAAAAGGGAATTAAAGTAACAAAATGAAAATGTTAAATTCAACTGATAGCGATTTTTTTTGTAATCTTACCAATTTTCAAGATATAAAATCCCTTTGGCAAGGAGAGGGTATACTCATTAGTTCCTGCTTTCACACGGCGGCTGAATACTTTCACGCCCATGATGTTGTAAATCTCCAATATGTCATCTTTGGGAAGATTCTCGATGGTGAGCCTGTTCTCCGACAGCTTTATGTTAATCTTCTCCGGTGCCGGTGTCTCCATCGCACTTCTTTCGGGATTCACCTGCGACAAGAGCGGAAATCCCATTCCAACCAGCAATAGGGCCGTCAAAAGAATGGCATAGAAACGTTTCATAAAATTTGGATCACCTCACAAAGATACTATTTTTCCCTCAACGGCAAGTTCGGTATGGGGAAAAACAGCCACGGCCTCTTTTAGGAGTGTGCCTATCTCACTGTAACGCGATGAATAATGACCAATCATCAGCTTTTGTACATCCGCGGCCAAGGCTATTTCGGCAGCCTGATGTGCAGTGGAGTGGAATGTCTCTTCTGCACGCATTCGTTCACTCTCTGCAAATGTGGCTTCGTGATAAAGCAGATCCACATTTTTTATGTAAGGAATAATCTCGGGCTCATAGGCAGTGTCGGAACAGTAAGCATATCTGCGGGCAGGACTGCCGGGATAGGTGAGATGCTCATTGAGTATGAGGGTGCCGTCGGGTGTGAGGTAGTCGGCTCCGTTTTTGATCTCCTGTATCTGCTTCACAGGGATACGATAAAAGTCGATCATCTCGCGATTGATATGCCTTGGCGACTCTTTCTGTTCAAAGAGAAATCCGTTTGCGTCGATGCGGTGTTTCAGCGGGAAGGAGGTTACTTTCATTGTTCTGTTTTCAAAAAGCAGCTCTCCGGCGTTTGGATTTAGCGGGAAGAGATTTATCTTGTAAGACAAATGTTTTCCCAGGTAGGTCAGGAGCGGATTTAGCAGAGAATCGATCTCCTTGTGGGCATAAATGTTCAGATCGGTTGTCCTTCCCAGCAGACTGAGTGTGGAGATTAAACCGGGCAAACCGAAGATATGATCTCCGTGCAGGTGAGAGATAAAAAGAGTGTGGAGTTTGCTCATGCGAGCTTTATACTTCCGCATCTGTAGCTGGGTGCCTTCACCACAATCGATCATGAACAGTTTCTCGTTCATGTCGATCAGTTGTGAAGGGGGATGATGCAGTGTGGTGGGCATGGCCGATCCGCAACCCAGTATGGTTATCTCAAACTTTGTCATGTCAACGGATGCCGATCAGTTTATGGGTTTGAAGGCTCAATGCCCACACCGGATTATCTTTGATCAATGAAATGCAATAGTCCACATTCTCCTGAATGATGCGATTGTTGTCGAAAATGGGACTAAGCAGATAACGCGTCGTCTCGGGGAGGATGTCGATATTGGGCAGTGGATCACCCTTTTGGATGGGAAACCGCAATTCATCCACCCGGGGAATTAGCTCCCTAACTTTTTCAAAATTCTGTTTGGGGCTGCATGTGATGTAGTCGATGCCGGCAGGGATTTTCCGTGTACCATTGGTCTCAATGGCCTGCAGATATCCCGCTTCCTTAAAAAAAGTCACAATGGCATCTGTCAACTGCAGTGCTGGTTCACCTCCTGTCCAGATGATCCATTTGCAGCCGTATCGATTAATATCTTTGAGCAGCTCCTCTGTGGTCATTTTCACGCCCCGTTCGAAGTCGGTATCACAAAAGCTGCAGGCCAGGTTACACTTGGCCAGCCTAATAAAGATGGATGCCTGGCCAGTACGCCCTCCTTCGCCCTGGAGTGAGTAGAATATTTCATTCACATTCAGGCTCATAGATCGCAGATGTCTTGGGCGTTTCACTTACTTCCATGGCGTACAACTCCGGTAACATCGGCTTGAACCGGTCGTACAACATTTTGGCAATGTTCTCGGCCGAGGAGTTACGTGGTGCAAGGATGTCGTTCAGGTTCCGGTGATCGAGGGTAGAATCGATGTAAGTTTTCACTACATGCAATTCGTTGTAATCCCGCACGAACCCCTGTTTATTTAATTCTTTGGCCCGCAGGTGGACGGTAACCACGTAGTTGTGGCCATGCAGCCGGCTGCAGGGATGGTCATCGGGCAGCCCATTAAGAGAATGAGCGGCTGAAAATGAAAATTTCTTGCTTATCTTGTACATCTTTTTGATTTCTGATTTCTGATTCGCTGATATGCTGATTTGCTGATTCGCAGATCGAAACTCATGCTCACATCATCATCTCTTTCATAGAGTTCATTCCAGTTTCAGAGAGGTTCTGAGTGGATAATGATCTGAAAACTTTATCTTATCGACCTTCGTTTTGAATGCCTTGATGTTTTTGCTGTGCATGATGTAATCGATCCGAAATAAAAATAGATCCTCGTGATAGGTGATGCCTGGACCAAAAGCGGTAGAAACATAGGCATCCTTTAATCCCTTCTTCATCTGACCATAGGTGTAGGATATCGGTGTGTCGTTAAAGTCACCACAAATAATCGTTCCTTTAGTCTGTTGCTTATCGATGTATTGTTTTATTTTCCCTACCTGTTTTGCCCGCATACGGTATGCACCCCCAAGTCGGTTTCGGATGTTGGTTGTTATGGCTTCCAGTTTGACCGAATCGGAGTTCTGAATAAAATCGCTGTACAGCTTTTTATCTTCCGGCTTGATGCTGTTCGACTCCAGATGTATGTTGGCGACCGTATACTTTTCTCCCGCTATGTTGATGGTGTAAACTGCTGCTCCGTTGTAGGAGGACTCGAATACCACCTCATGTGTCTGCTCGATGGGGAATTTTGAGAAACAAGCCAGTCCGAAGATATGATATTTTCCCGAAGATTCCAAACCGGTGACGGAGCGGTAGGGATACTTGTTGAGAATTCGGTTCACATCACGCTGTGAAAAGATGGATTGTCCGGTTTTGCTCACCAGATATTCCTGCAGACAGACTATGTCGGCGTCGGTACGGGCAATGTATTCGAGAATGGGGTGTTCCTCGGAATTTTTACTTCTTTCTTCCGAAAATCCCTGTACGTTGTATGTCAGGATCTTCACAGTTTCTTCGGGAGCTTCATCTGGAAAGAGATGTATCGGAAAAAAGGTGGTAACAGGCTTATAGCATAACAGGAGTGCCACCAATGATACCAGTGCAAGTTTCCATTTCGAAACAAGTATCCATAAAATCAGGTAACATACATTCAACAGGAATATCAATCCAAAACCCAGGCCTATGTATGAGAAGAGGTTGGTTTTCAGCGGAGAGATTTTCCAGGATAAGAAAGAACAGAAAAGTAGGATAATGGCTGCTACATTGGTCGCAAAGATTATCCATATGATGATGTCGCGGAATCTTATTTTCTTATTTTTTGCTCGCATCAAAAAGCTTCTTTTTTTCGTCTGCAGAGAGGCTGCTGTATCCCGATTGTTTCAGCTTATCGAGAATAGCATCAATCTCTTCCTGCTCACTGTGTCTGCGTTTGTTATAGTCCCAGTCGGTTTCACTGCGTGCATGTTCCACCCTCATTTTCGACTTCTTTTGACGCGGTTTGAACATCCCCACAAACCCATCGATCCACTTGCTCATCCAGTGGGTGATATCTTTTCCTTTTTTGTACTGCATGGCAAACAGATATCCCAGCAGAGCGCCACCGATGTGTGCAACGTGGCCTCCCGGATTGGTGGCATTGCCCAGGGAGAGGAAATCAAGTACAAAGGCAAAAATGGCAATGTAAACAATTTTCACCGGCCCGAACAGAAGGAGGTGCAGCTGTACATCGGGACGGTAAAAGGCAGCTCCCATCACGATAGCCATCACCGATGCCGAGGCACCGATCATCCATCCGCGCCCCATGTCCATGTAATAGGGAATTGTATTGAAGGCAATCACGTAGAGCAATGCCCCAGCCAGACCGCCCAACACGTAAAGACTGCCCAGCGAGCGGCCTGAGAAATACTGCAGGAAGATCTGTCCGAACCAATAGAGCCAGAGCATATTAAAAAGGAGATGCAGGAATCCCTCGTGCACGAACATATAAGTGATGAGCGTCCAGAGCCGATTTAACAGCAGTGTCGTATGTGAGGGTACCCCCAAAAAGACTATTAGGTCGAGACTGTGGACATTAAACAGCGTACATATCACCGCAACAACCTTCAACAGGATGAAAACAGCCACGTTGATGAAAATAAGCCTTGTCATCACACTGCCCGTCTTATATTTATGTTTGAGTGTGTCAATAATACCTGCCATGCTTTCTGTCCTTTTTTCTCCAGTACAAAATCATGAATATGCCGAAGAGCATCCCACCCAGATGGGCGAAATGCGCTACATTGTCCCCCGATCTGTTGGCTACACCGAAAATCAGCTCCAACAGGCCATATCCTATCACGAACCATTTGGCTTTGATGGGGAACGGGAATGGAATAATAAAGAGCTCCGCATTAGGGAACAACATGCCAAATGCCAGCAATATGCCAAAAATAGCTCCAGATGCACCTACCGTGACGCTGCTGATCAAAGGAAACATTTCTTGTGGCATCACAGCCTGAGCGCGAATGAAAATAATCAGCAGCTGAATGAGTCCCGCACCGATACCGGTGACCAGGTAGTATGAGAGGAAGCGCTTGGGACCCCATACCTGTTCCAATGTGCGGCCGAACATGAAAACAGCAAACATGTTAAAGAAAACATGCGAGAAGGAGTAGGGGTCGTGCAAGAACATGTAGGTCACCAGCTGATAAATACGAAAATCGGGAGAAGCAGGAAAGTGAAGACCGAAAAGTCGTGACAAGTCGACGCCTCCTCTGCTCAACAGTACAAACTGCGCCAGCCAAATGATCCCGTTGATGATGATGATATTTTTGGTGACCAGAGGCAATACACCGGCAAAGCTGTTTCTATAATTGTTCATTGTTATAATCAGATGTTGAGGCGCAAAAATACGGATTATTTCGCAGCTAGTGAGGTTTTTTGGTCCATAATAAAGATTTTTTTTAGAAAATCAAATACTTTTTACCTTTTTTCTTGATTGTTTTCGATTTATCACTTATATTTGACGGCAAAACAGGGCTCAGCCTTGACTTAATGTATGTTTAATTTTTTTATTTACGTTTCTTATGAATAAATCAGAACTAATTAGTGCTATTGCTGAACAATCAGGCCTTAGCAAAGTGGATGCCAAGAAAGCATTGGACGCTACACTTGAAACCATCTCTGCAGAAGTGAAAGCCGGAGGTAAAGTGGTTTTGGTTGGATTTGGTACATTTTCAGTGTCAGAAAGAAGTGCCAGAAAAGGAATCAATCCCCGCACAAAGAAGCCCATCAACATTCCTGCAAAGAAAACAGCTAAGTTCAAAGCCGGATCCGAACTGTCAAATCTCTAAGGGCGTAGTGTTGGAATAAAAGAGGAACAAATTTTTCAGGTTTGTTCCTTTTTTATTTCCAAAATATGCGTACCTTTGTGCCTCTCAAAATGACTTCGTAGCTCAGCTGGTAGAGCAATTGACTCTTAATCAATGGGTCGAGGGTTCGAGCCCCTCCGAGGT
>CAZRRC010000019.1:0-25641 GCA_964602395.1 uncultured Proteiniphilum sp.
GGTAAATTAAGAATTAGATTTAAACTTGAAGGTACAACATATCAAGAGAACTAAAGCTACGAGTAAACCAGTAAATTATTCTGCTTAATATTCATAGTCTGAGAATTTTTCTCCGGACAGCAACGATAAATTATGATAAGGGTATACTTCAAAAATCCTATTAAGTGAAACAAGGAACATTATAAATTAATTAAAAGCAATATCATGATGAATAGAATGAAAGTTTTAGCAATGATTTTCGGGCTTTTGCTGGCCAATTTCTCGTATGCAGAGAATAGGGAGAAAGAGGAAACAAAATCCGACGGATATTATGTAGCTGCTTATGTATGGCCATCGTGTCACGACGATCCGTTAGGACGAGCAAAGTTATGGGCGGACGGCATTGGCGAATGGGAAGTGATAAAAAAAGGCAATCCAAGGTACGAAGGCCATTACCAGCCTCGCCAACCGCTCTGGGGTTACGAGTTGGATAACGACCCGGAAGTAGTGGAACGATGGATTGATGTTGCCGTTGATCATGGCGTAAATGTATTCGTGTACGACTGGTATTGGTACGAAGAGGGACCCTACCTGGAAAGTGCATTGAACGATGGATTTTTGAAAGCCAAAAACAACAGTAAAATGCAGTTTTACATCATGTGGGCCAACCACGATGTAAAGCACAACTACTGGAACTATCACCGCTATGGGGAAGACGAGTCCATTCTTTGGGATGCCAAAGTGGACTGGAAAAACTTTAAAATCATTGTTGACCGGGTAATCAACCAGTATTTTAAACAACCCAATTATTTAAAAATTGATGGTCAGCCTGTTTTCTCTGTTTTTAGTGTTGATAAACTGATGCAAAGTTTTGGCGGAAGTGCAGAAGAAACTCGCAAAGCACTTGACTATTTTCGGGATGAAGTGAAAAAAGCTGGATTCCCGGGACTTCACATCCAGTGGAACCAAGGGGGAGGGTCACTAATGTCAGAAGAGAGTGCCGCTCAGTTTAAGAAAAATGTAGATCTAATGGGATTCAACAGCGTAGCCATGTATAACATGGGAGGAATGGACGAAGATTATCTTGTCTATGGATCGAACTCGAGAAAAATACGTGAACAGATGGATGAAATATTAGATATTCCGGTTTTCCCGTGCGTTTCCATCGGTTGGGACGACACGCCAAGATTTCCGGCAAAAGGGATCAAGGACGTAGTACATTACAACAATACGCCTACGAGTTTTGCCACGTTTCTTTCGAAAGCTAAAGAGTATGCAGACAAACACCCAGATCAACCCAGGTTAATCACGATTAACGCTTGGAATGAGTGGGTAGAAGGTAGTTATCTCCTGCCCGACATGCTCCACGGCTTTGAATACCTGGAAGCAGTGAAAGATGTATTTATTGAAAAGAAATACGACCGTTATCGATAATTGTATCGACAAAACATCCACTATCGCGTGTGTTGAGAACGAACACACGCGATAGTTCAATACAAGTGATTCTGGAAACACAGATACCTTTATTTATATATAATTCAAATAATTATCCTTGTTCACTATGCTAAATGTCGCATTTGGATTGGTTTCTTTAAAAATAGCCGGAAAACTGGGTTTTCTATTACCCTATTTTAGCTCCAATGCAGCAAGGGCATCAGATTAATGGCTCCATAGCTACTTAGCCAATGCCGGGTTCTATATTTTACGATGACAGCCGGCTGTATTCTGGGTAGAAGTATAGTCTTATGATTTCGAGTAGCGTTAGAACCTAATGCATGAAACTGATACAATATAATCGCAAATAATTGCTTTTTTTTACTTATAAAGTTTAAATTTGTATCCGAAATGTGGCTTCAATAAAAATCAAAATACCCAATGTCGAAGATCAATGTTTCATCTTTCCGTTCTTTATACGACCAGTATTTTGAGCCGGTATGCCTGTTTCTGGGTTATTATACCCGAGATAATGCGGCAATTAAGGATGTGGTGCAGGATGTTTTTGTCAGTTTATGGGAAAACAAAGAATATCTCGAGATTCAGTATGTGAAAACCTATCTTTACAATGCTGCTCGTAATCGGATGTTAAATTATCTGAGAAACAAGGAGAACAGGGTGGTTCTACTTTCCGAATGGAAGAAAAGGAAAGAAATGGAAGAGGCAAGCTCCGATTGTTACGATATGGAAGAGTTTTCAGTTCTCTTGCAAAAGGCGATTGATGTATTGCCCGATCGGTGCAGAGATATATTTCTTCTGAACAAAGAACATAAACTTACCTATCAACAGATTGCCGATCGTCATCAGATTTCAATAAAAACAGTCGAGATCCATATGTCTAATGCGATGAAAAGAATTCGGAGTTATATCGCGTCTGTTATGATGCTGTTTTGATATACATGTTATAAAACATTTTTTTTGCCTTAAATAAATTAATATTCCATAGGGGTTTTCAACTTTTTGAGGGTCTAAATAAATATAGACGAAAAAGAGATGAAAATACCTTATGAGCAAATTGCTGCTTATTTGAGCGGAAAAGCTCGGGCTCAAGAAAAAGCAGAAGTTGAAAAATGGGTGAACTCGAGTGATGAACACCGTCGCATTTATCAATCACTTGAAAGAGAATGGAAATTCCTGAATAAGGAATCCCTGCCCTTATTGCCCGACAAAGAGCAGGTATGGAGGGAAATACGCAATCGAATTGAACTTCCTGTGACTGCTGTTTTGTATTCAAAACAAACACTGCTAAAGTATATCAGTCTAACTGCATCTGTCGCCCTGCTCTTAGGCCTGTTTCTCTCATTTTTGTTTACAGGCGGAAGGTCACAATCCGCACAATTTACGGCCCATACTCCGAAGGGTGAAAAAGCCATGCTCACGTTACCCGATTCTTCCAGAGTATGGTTGAATTCAGGCTCCACGTTGTCCTATTCCACGAAATCGCGGAAACGGATTGTTCATCTAAAGGGAGAAGCATTTTTCGAAGTGACAAAAAATCGCCGGAAGGAATTCGTTGTTCAGACGGGAGATGTGCGGGTACAGGTGCATGGTACCAATTTTAATGTAACTGCTTACGATGCCGATCCTGAAATAGCCGTTTCACTTGAAAGCGGGTCGGTTTCCCTCATCAATAATAAAAATGGAGATGTGCTGACACAGCTTTCTCCAAATCAAATGGGTTTAATTTCCCGATCGCAATTGACTTGTCGCGTGGTTGCAGATGATCCCGGCATAACCAAGCTATGGACCAACAACATCCTGAAGATTTACAACAACGACATCTACGAGGTGGTCAAGAAGCTGGAGCGCTGGTACGGAGTGGATGTTACCCTGGAGAACGGGAATCCCGATTCGCGCTACACCTTTGTCGTAAAAACCGAGTCGATGAAAGAACTACTGGATTTATTGAATAAAATGACCCCCATTGTATATAAAATTGAAGGAAAGGAGGTGGCTATCCGTTTGAAATGAAAACATTAGAAAGAAAAGAAAAAGCATGAAGAACGGCCATTCCCCATGCTTTTATACGAAACATCAATTCTCATTCCCTCCTTTGTGCATCGACTTTACGTCGATTACGGGCAAGTGGTTCTTGTTGTTTTGTGTGACAAATTTAAGAAAAATAATTATTCATCTATTTAAATCTTATTTATCATGTATAGAAAGGTATTATTATCCTTTTTGTTGTTCCTTTTGTTCACAAATGTGCAAGCTGATGATACACAACGTATCAGTGTCAGAATGAATAATATAAGTATGAGAGATTTTTTTTCTTACATCGAAAAGAACTATCCCTATACTTTTATGTATGACAACACCGATATAAATGACAAACAGCTCATTTCGGTTAACGAACAGAACCAACCAATTGAAAAGGTGTTGGCTACTGTTTTGAAAAACAAGGGTGTAAAGTTCGAGATACAATCATTTCAAATTATCTTATCGAAGATAAATACCACTACATCAGCAGAAAATAGACAGCAGGCTCGCAAAAATATTACGGGGCGGATACTCGATGTGAAAGGTGATCCCGTGATTGGCGCCAATATAGTTGAAAAAGGTACAACCAACGGAACAGTGACCGATATTGAGGGCAACTTCACCTTGAACGTAGAGGAGAACGCAGTAATTCACATCTCTTATATCGGCTATCTGCCACAGGAGTTATCTTCAGCCGGAAAGAATTCATTGCAAGTGGTTTTGCTGGAAGATATGAAAACATTGGACGAGATTGTGGTTGTGGGCTATGGAACCATGAGGAAAAGAGACCTCACCGGATCGGTTTCATCCATTAAATCGGAAGACATTCAACGGTCACCTGTTACGTCACTCGATCAGGCAATCCAGGGTAAAGCAGCCGGAGTGCAGGTGTCGCAAGCTTCATCGGCGCCAGGAGGTAGGGTGCTGATTCGCGTTCGTGGTGGCAATTCGTTGAGTAGTAGTAACGAGCCTTTGTACGTGGTAGATGGATTTCCTGTCTCGGCTGGAGGCTCGGCTGGGGGTAATGGTACAGCACAGAATCCGTTGGCTACACTCAATACGGCAGACATCTCCTCCATAGAAATATTAAAAGATGCATCGGCAACGGCAATCTACGGGGCTCGAGGCGCCAACGGTGTGGTTCTCATCACGACCAAAAGAGGTGAAATAGGAAAGCCACAGGTTACGTTGGATGTGTATCAGGGTGTGCAAACATTGGCAAAGAAACTCGACATGATGAATGCCAGAGAGTATGCCACACTGGTTAACGAAGCAAGGACCAACGACGGTCAGAGTCCAGTATTTCCCAATCCGAACAATCCTCATTATTTTCCTGATATTTCCGCTTTGGAAGAAGGGGTAGATTATCAGGATGAAGTGTTTCACAGCGCACCGGTTCAAAATTATAACATCGGCGTTGCAGGGGGTAACGAAGGTATCCGTTATTCTGTAGGTGGTGGTTATTTCGGTCAGGATGGGATCATCAGGAACAGTGATTTCAACCGAGCTTCCTTCCGTTCCAATCTCGACATCAAGATAACTCCCGCTCTGACGGTCACCACAAACATCACAGCCAGTCACAGCTGGGCCAATGGAATGCCTTCAGAAGGAGACGGGGGTGGTGGCACAGGCGGTGTTGTGCATGGTGCCGTTGTGATGCCAGCTTCTGTTCCAATTTATGATGCTGATGGAAAATATACGATGACGAATCCCACGCCCGGTAGTACTCCCAGCAATAATCCAGTGGCCACGGTGAATCATTACAAAGACGAGCAGCAAATAGACCGTTTTCTGGGTTCTGTGGATGCAAACTGGCAGATTATGGAAGGTTTGACCTTGAAGGTTACTTTTGGAAGTGATATATCTTCTGCCAACAGAGCTTTTTATTGGCCCAAAGAGACGCATCGGGGGAGTTCCAAAAACGGAGAAGCATATCAAAGATACCGCAAAGATGCATCCTATTTGAATGAGAACATCTTAACTTATAATAAACAGTTTGGAAAACATGCCATCAATGCGGTGGGTGGTTATACCTGGCAGGTATTCCATTACAAGTATTTCGAGGCCTCCTCTACCAATTATTCATCGGACCTCTATCTGGCCAACAACTTAGGTGCTGGAACGACCTACGGACAGCCGGGATCAAGCAGATCGCAGAGTCAGCTGGCGTCCTATTTAGGCAGGGTAAATTATATTTACAATGACCGTTATCTGTTGACATTGACAGCACGTGCCGACGGAAGTTCCAAGTTTGGGACCAATAACAAATGGTCTTTCTTTCCCTCTTTTGCCTTGGCATGGAGAGCCTCTGAAGAAGAATTTCTGAAAAGTGTGGACTGGCTATCTAATCTCAAAATCAGAATGAGTTATGGTAAGACAGGTAACCAGAACATCGACAATTACAAATCACTGGCCATGTTGGGAACCATGAATTATCCGCTGGGAGGAACATTGAATTCCGGTGTGGGACCAAACAATATTCCTAATCCTGATTTGAAATGGGAAACAACGGCTACGACCGATGCTGGATTGGATATCGGATTATTCAATAACAGGGTATCGTTGGTTGTGGATTACTACTACAAAAAAACCACCGACTTGTTGTGGAATATCAGTACACCAAGCTCCGTTGGATTTAGTTCGATCTTTAAGAACATCGGTAGCCTGGAAAATAAAGGTGTGGAAGTCACTTTGGGAGCAGACGTCTTTACCGGGGAATTCAAATGGAACACCCAGATGAACTGGTCAAGGAACCGCAACAAGGTGTTGGAAATACCTGGTTATACACCCAATACGCAAGGTCAATTGTCGGGTCACCTAAAAGTAAATGGTAGCTGGCTTGAACCGGGATTGCCGGTAGGGGTATGGAACCTGTTGAAATACGATGGTGTATTTCAGGATCAGGCACAACTGACAGCAGGCCCTCGTTCTACGGCCAACAAAGATCAATTGGGAGATGCACGTTTTGTTGATAAAAGCGGAGATGGAAGAATAAATTATACCGACGACCGAATGATTGTGGGTGACCCAAATCCTGATTTTATCTATGGATGGACCAACAACTTCTCGTTTAAAGGATTTGATTTCTCTGTTTATTTACAGGGATCGCAGGGTAACGACATCATCAATATTCAACGTGCAGAAACAAATATATCGGGTCCCTGGGGAAATCAACGCAGGGAGATACTAAATCGCTGGACACCGACCAACACAAACACAAATATTCCGAGAGCACGTGTGACGGTGGACCCGTTGTTGCTGCAATCGGACTGGCTGATTGAAGATGGAAGTTATATGAGGGTAAAAACAATGACGCTGGGTTATACATTCATGAATTTCCGGTTTATTAATTCACTGCGCTTGTACGTGACCGGTCAAAACTTGTTTACCATCACCAATTATAGTGGTTTTGATCCGGAAGTGAATTCTCAGGGAAACAGCAATCTTCAACTGGGTGTGGATTATAATGCATACCCGTCTGCCAAGGCGGTGCTGTTTGGTTTGAATGTGTCATTCTGATTTAAGAATTAATTAAGTATGTTTATTATGAAAGTTAAACAAACAATATTTGCTCTGACGGTAGCACTGTTATTTCTAAATGGTTGTCATGACAGTTTTTTGGAGGAGAAGGTTTACAGCAACATCACACCGACCAATTTTTACAAAAACGAATCAGATGCCAAAGCTGCATTGATTTCGGTATACAATAGTTTGCGTAGTAGCAGTTCTTTTCAGCGGCAGATCATACTGGCGGCTGAATATCCGGGAGAAGCAACGTGGAATAATAATTCCGGTGAGGCCTGGCGTACAGAAATGGATCAGTTTACCTGGACAACCAGTTCAACCGGTTTTTATCAGATCTGGTCTCAACTGTATGTGACCATAAATCGGGCAAATACCGTGCTCTCTTATCTGCAGAATACAGAGTTTAAGAATCCTGGTACAAAGGAGAAGATAATTGGTGAAACACGTTTTCTGCGTGGACTTGCTTATCTTTATTTGATCCGTTTCTTTGAAAATGTGCCCCTCAAAACAGAGGAAAATATGAGTGAAATAGAGAGTTCGAATGAAGGAACAAGCGAAGCGGTATGGACACTTATTTTTGATGATTTTGCCTATGGAAAAGAACATCTGAATCCCAAAAATAGTGGGGCAGATGTAGGAAGGGCTACTGCAGGCGCTGCCCAAACGATGTTGACTAAAGCCTATTTATCGTATGCAGGCAAACCCTGGAATAAATCGGAATATTGGAGCAAAGCCGCACAGGAGGCTAAATCGGCCATAGATAACAGCGCGTATGGATACAATCTGGAAGAGGATTATGAACGGGTCTTTTTATTGGCCAACGAACATGGTCCCGAATATATTTATAGTGTGGAGTATGAGAGCTTTATGGGCCAAGGCTGGGACTGGCCTACTTTTACGGGTATCAGAAGCGGTGATCAGATCAAGCTGGACGGCTGGTCGTCGTTAACGGTGGAAACGGATTTTTTCAATAGTATGTCCACAACAGATAAACGCAGAAGTAAAACTTTCGTCTTGTCTTATCAGGGAATAAAGAATCCCGATAGAACTTACACCTATCCGGGCAACATATCAATCCCCCATTATAATAAATATATTGATAGAACTGATGTTGGAACAGGTACCGCCGATTATGGACTGAATCATTATATCACGAGATTTTCGGATTTGTTATTGATGCATTCGGAGGCTGAGAACGAAGCGAACGGACCAAGTGAAAATGCTTTGTATGGTATTAACAGGGTAAGAGCCCGGGCCGGACTTCCTCTTTTACAAGTATCGGATTATACAAAGGAAACACTACGCGAAGCCATTTTCCAGGAAAGGTTGTGGGAATTATGCCAGGAGGGTCACGTGTGGTTCGATATGAAAAGAATGAATTTGATGACGAAGCGCATCAAGAAGTTTAAAGTCGAAGAGAAGCATTATGTTTTTCCTATTCCCCAAAATGAATTGGATGCCAACCCTAATTTAGTACAAAACAGTTTGTATAAATAAATTATGGCTATATTTAGGCCACAGATAAAATTAATCATTTATCTGTGGCCCAAACTTTTATCTATTTCCCTGATATGAGACGTATTACTTTACTTTTTGCGAGCTTGTTGTTCCTTACTTCTTACGCACAGGAAACGGAATCGATGTATCTTTCCGGTAAAGGAAGTGACCAGACTGTCTTGTGGGACTTCTTCTGTACCGCAGGACGAAAAAGTGGTGAATGGACCAAAATTCCTGTCCCTTCAAACTGGGAGTTCGAGGGTTTCGGACAGTTCACGTATGGACATGATCAAGAACGGCTCAATGAGACAGGAATGTACCGCCATCAGTTTGTGGTGCCCGAAACATGGAAAGGCAAAACAATCAACATTGTTTTTGAGGGTGCCATGACCGATACCGAAGTGAAGATCAACGGACGCACTGCGGGCGAAATGCACCAGGGCGGGTTTTATTGTTTTGAATACAACATCACCAAATTGTTGAAGTTTGGACAGAATAACCTCCTTGAAGTCACCGTACACAAATCGTCCTCGAATGAGTCGATAGAAAATGCCGAACGGAAGTCGGATTTCTGGGTCTATGGGGGCATCTATCGCCCAGTATGGCTCGAAGCGCTCCCAAAGGAACACATCGATCGGGTGGCCATCGATGCAAAGTCAGACGGAAATTTTATGATGGATGTCTTCCTGGGGGGTAATACGGCAAATGCGCAGTTGACTGCCCGGGTGAAGACGCTGGATGGTCGGCTATTTGGGAATGCACTCACTGCGGATGTTGGTAAGACCGGTGTTACCCGGTTGTCGGGAAAGTTTGACAATCCCAGATTATGGTCTTCCGAATTTCCCGAAAGATATCAGGTGGAGGTTGTGTTGACCAAAAACGGAAAGAATATCCATACGGTGACCGAAAAGTTTGGTTTTCGCACAGTGGAGTTGCGCCCGGGGGACGGTTTCTATGTCAACGGGACAAAAATTAAGTTTAAAGGGGTCAACAGGCACACGCACTGGCCCACCACCGGCAGGGCAACTAATTATTCCATTAGTTTGATGGATGCATTGCTGATCAAGGAGATGAATATGAATGCTGTCAGAATGTCGCATTATCCTCCCGACCGCCATTTTTTGGATGTATGTGATTCGCTGGGACTCTATGTTATTGATGAACTCACCGGCTGGCAATCTGCGTATGACACCGAAGCAGGCAAGAAGCTGGTACGGGAGTTGATTGTCCGCGATGTGAATCACCCGAGTGTGGTCTTGTGGGCGAACGGTAACGAAGGGGGATTTAATTTTGATCTGCTGCCTGAATATCCCCGCTACGACATCCAGAAACGACATGTTTTCCATCCCTGGCTCGAGGAGGCATCCACAAACACCTTTCACTATCCTGCGTATGGGGTAGGGACTCATTTCCTCTTCAATGGAAATAAATTGTTCTTCCCCACGGAGTTTATGCATGGTTTGTACGATGGTGGACATGGAGCGGGACTCGACGATTTTTGGAATCTGATACAATCAAATCCCTTGGGTGTGGGCGGATTTTTGTGGGATCTGGTGGATCAGGGCGTGGTTCGTAATGATAGAAACAACGAGATCGATACCGACGGGAATCACGCTGCAGACGGTATTGTGGGTCCCTACCGTGAAAAGGAGGGCAGCTTTTATACCATCAAGGAAGTATGGTCGCCTGTCTATCTGGTAGGAACAACATTTTTGCCTCACACCTTCGACGGAACATTCAAAGTGGAGAATCGCTATCATTTCACCAACCTGAATCAATGTAAATTCAGGGCAAAATGGGTTCGTTTCGATTTCCTCTCCGGCGCAGAAGAAGCGCTGGATGCAAATGTTTCCGTACCCGATATCTTGCCTGGTTTCAACGGATTGATCAAGGTGGATGTGCCGGAAAATATGACCGACTACGATGCATTGTATCTCACTGCCACCGATGTGTATGGCAAAGAGATCTATACCTGGACCAGAACAATCACACTCGCCTCGGTCTACGCTGAGCGATTGATTGAAAAAGAGCAGGACGTGGTTGAACGGGAAGAACGGAACAACGAGATCCTGTTCAGCAGTAAAGATGTGAGACTGACCATCGATAAAAAGAACGGACTGATTCGCTCTATTGAAGCAAATGGGAAACAACTTTCCCTTACAAATGGCCCCCGGTTTACCAGCGGAAATTTAATTTTGGATACGGTGAATACCATCACGGAGGATCAACGTGAGAAACTACAATTAGTTTTTAAAGAAGAGAATAACAAGCGGCAGAATAAACGAAATATCATCACGCTCTGCCTGTTGGCTTCGGGATGGGTTGAAATTGAATACACATTCGATGTGGGTGGGTATCACGATCACATGGGCATCACATTTGATTATCCAGAGGAAAAGGTCAAAGGTGTCAGGTGGCTGGGAAATGGGCCCTACAGGGTTTGGAAAAACAGGTTGAAGGGTGTCTCCTTTAATATCTGGGAAAAAGAGTATAACAACACGGTCACGGGTGAGTCATGGGATTATCCGGAGTTTAAGGGGTTTCATTCCAATCTCTATGCGGCAGACCTGAGTACAAATGAGGGTGTGTTGCGCATCGTGGCAGCCTCCGACGATTTGTTTCTCCATCTGTTCACGCCCGATAACCCCGTGAAGCGGAACAACGACAATACGCTTGGCAAGTTTCCCGACGGACAACTATCGGTGCTCAACGCAATCAGTCCGGTTGGGACAAAATTCAAGCAGGCACGGGATCTCGGACCGCAAAGCCAACAAAACTTTTTCCTGAGCTCGGGACATGCGGATCCTTTGAAGGGGAAAATCTACCTGAAGTACATTCCTTAAAATAACAGCGAAAAACAAAAAAAAGTGGAATTGTTATTCCACTTTTTTTTCTACTTTCATCACGATCTGTTGTTTCTCGCTATCGAAATCGACCAGTATGCTGTCGCCCTCTTTCAGGCCGGCGCGGATGATGAGCTCGGCCATCTCGTCTTCGATGTATTTCTGGATGGCCCGCTTGAGCGGCCGTGCGCCAAACTGCACATCGTAGCCTTTGTTGGCAATAAACTCTTTGGCTGGCTCGGTGAGTTTCACCAGGAAGCCCAGGTCGGCAATGCGTTTGTAGAGCCCCGCCAGTTCAAGGTCGATGATCTTGTAAATCGACTCCTTGCTGAGCTGATCGAACATCACAATGTCGTCCACACGGTTCAGGAACTCGGGTGCAAACGCCTTGTTCAGCGCTTTCTGGATCACGCTGTGTGTGTATTCGGTATTGCTCACATCGTTGCCGGTGCTGAAGCCTATACCCTTCCCGAAATCCTTGAGTTGTCTTGTCCCGATGTTCGATGTCATGATCAGGATGGTGTTCTTGAAGTCGATCTTCCGCCCCAGACTGTCGGTTACATGACCTTCGTCCATGATCTGGAGAAGGATGTTGAACACGTCGGGATGTGCCTTCTCCACCTCGTCGAGCAGCACCACGGAGTAGGGGCGGCGCCGTACTTTTTCAGTGAGCTGTCCGCCTTCTTCGTAACCTACATATCCCGGAGGCGCTCCCACCAGTCGGGAGACGTTGAACTTCTCCATGTACTCACTCATGTCGATGCGAATGAGGTTTTCCGATGAATCGAATAGAAACTCGGCCAGCTTCTTGGCAAGGTGCGTCTTTCCCACACCCGTAGGCCCCAGGAACATGAAGTTGCCGATGGGCTTGTTGGGATCCTTCAGCCCTACGCGGTTGCGCTGGATGGCTTTCACAATCTTGTCGATGGCTTCATCTTGTCCGATGACTTTGCTCTTCAGCACGTCACGCATCTCCAGGAGTCGTTGTCCTTCGGCCTGAGCAATGCGTTGTACTGGCACGCCCGAGATCATGGCCACCACTTCGGCGATCTTGTCTTCGTCTACAATTTCAGGCTTCTCCTTGATCTCTTTTTGCCAGCGCTCTTCCTCGGCTTCAAGTGCCAGAAGCAGCTGCCTTTGCTTGTCGCGGTAGCTGGCTGCCAACTCATATTTTTGTGCCTTGACGGCATCGGTCTTTTGCTTTTCTACCTCCTTCAACTCTTCCTCCAGATGCTCGATGGTCTCCGGAATCACAATGTTGGAGATGTGCACCCTTGCTCCGGCCTCGTCGAGCGCGTCGATGGCCTTGTCGGGGAAGGTGCGATCCGACACGTAGCGGTCGGTCAGCTTCACACAGGCCTGCAATGCCTCGTCGGTGTAGCGTACGTTGTGGTGATCTTCGTATCGTTCTTTGATGTTGCGCAGGATCTGCAGTGTCTCCTCGGTTGTGGTGGGATCCACGATCACCTTTTGGAAACGACGTTCCAGTGCGCCGTCTTTTTCGATATTCTTCCTGTACTCATCGAGCGTGGTGGCACCGATACACTGTATCTCACCGCGTGCCAGTGCCGGTTTCAGCATGTTGGCCGCATCGAGAGAGCCGGCAGCGCCGCCCGCACCCACGATGGTGTGGATCTCGTCGATGAAGAGGATGATGTTCGGGTTCTTCGACAGCTCATTCAGGATGGCCTTGATGCGCTCCTCAAACTGGCCGCGGTACTTTGTTCCCGCAACGATGGATGCCATATCGAGCGCAATGACCCTTTTGTCGAACAGTGCACGCGATACCTTCTTCTGGGTGATGCGCAGTGCCAGCCCGTCCACAATGGCCGACTTGCCCACACCGGGGTCACCAATAAGCACCGGGTTGTTCTTCTTGCGGCGACTGAGGATCTGTGCAATGCGCTCAATCTCCTTTTCACGTCCCACTACCGGGTCGAGCCTGTTTTCCAGTGCTGCCCGGGTGATGTCGGTGCCGAAATTATCGAGTACGGGTGTGTCGGAGCCACTGCCCTTGTTCTGGGAGGAGGTGCCCTGACCGCCGCCGGGGTTGAACGATGATTTGTCGCTCAATTCCTCGTCGTCGTCATCGGTGAAGTTTGCTCCTGCCGAAGGCATTTGTGACTCATCTGTTTCGTCGATACCACCTCCTTCGGAGCGGTTCTCGAGGATACTCTTGATATACAGAAAAGCACTTGAATAGTCCAGTTGAAATTGTGTGAGAATATCGTGTATCAGGGTGCTTTTTTCTTTCAGTAATGCGAGCAGGATATGTTCAGAATCGGTTTCTGTACTCTTGGTGAGTCGTGCTTCCAGAATGCTCATTTTTAGCGCTTTTTCTGTATTTTTGTTGATCACCAGTTCATTTGATCCATCGTATGGTTCCTGCATAGCGCGTATGTGGGAATCGATATATTTCTTCAAGTTCTCCAAATTAACATCGAAATCCTGCAGCACCTGAATAGCCAGCCCATCGCCGTCACGGAGTATACCCAGCATGAGATGTTCGGGGCCGATATAGTTATTCTGGAGCCGTCCTGCTTCCTCACGGCTATATGCCATGATGTCTCTTATCCGTTGTGAAAAATTATTTTCCATTCTTTTCCTTCTTTTTAATTTTGACTACTCCCCGCAACTCATCTGTTCGATAAGACTGCTTCCAGCCTAGTGGAAAAACGTAATAGTACCAATCATTTCATCGCATGATTGAATACAAATATAAACTATTTATTTTTAATCATACACGAATTGCCGAGTGCAATCGGTAAAAATCTACAAAAACAATGCCAATCTGTTTTGCGTTGAAATACACATATATTATGACGATTGGAGGGTCACTTTTGTTTACAGTGGGGATTATAATTTTTTTCTTTTTAGTACGATCCACACAATCATGGGAGCCCCAAAAATAGCTGTTACAGCATTGATGGGCAACGTTCTGCCGGTCAGTGGGATCTGGGAAACAATGTCGCAGGTGAGCATCAGGATACTCCCCAGCAGAAGGGTGGCCGGAAGAATGGTCTTGTGATTGACCGTGACGAAAAAGGTGCGCGCGAAATGAGGAATGACAACCCCTACAAACGCAATGGGACCGGTGAATGCCGTAACGGCTCCGGTGATGATGGCGGAGATGGTGATGATAAGCAGACGTATCTGTTTGATGTGCTGTCCCGTGCTCATCGCGTAATTTTCCCCGAGCAGCAGGCTGTTGAGCGACTTTTGCATGAAGCTGGCCAGCACAATGCCGATCACAACCAAAGACAGCAGCAGGGGCATTTTGTCCCAGGTAACACCCCCCAGGCTGCCAAAAGTCCATGTCACAAACACCTTCAGCGAGTCGGGGTCGGCAAAACTTTGTAGGATGGTGACCAGTGCGCTTGCCACATATCCGAAGATCATGCCCAGCACCAGGATGGTGACGGAGTCCTTGATCCTTGCCGACACAGCCAGAATAAGCACCAACACGGCGGCTGCGCCGGCAATGGCGGCCGTAATCTGCGCCATGTTACCCATGGTCGCGATGAAAGGGTAGGCCGCTGTGCTACTCAGCAGGGTGAGCAGTGCCACACCGAGTCCGGCACCCGCGGAAACGCCCAATACATCGGGACCGGCCAGGGGATTGCGAAAAAGTGTCTGCATCAGCAAGCCCGACAGGGAAAGGGCGCTGCCGGCGATGACGGCCGTGATGGCTTTCGGGAGTCGGTAGTTGCGAATGATCTCGTCGATGATGGCATCGCCGGAGTTGCCGAAAAGGGCTGCCCACGCCTCACCGGGTGATATGGGGGCATTGCCGGTGAAAAGATCACCGATAAAGGCTGCCACAAGCAGCACGATCAAGAGCAGAAAAAGGCGTTTATTTTTTTTCACGGGCAGCTTTTTCTTCCAGTGGTTTGATGTAGGTGAATGCATAATGAGGTAGTAGCTCGGGATAGGCAGCTTTCACGAGATCTGACAATAGCAGATCGGGATTGGCAATGGCACTTTCAAAATAATCGTTGCCCCCAGAAGGGGTGACCCTGTTGTGGTTGTTAAAGACCTGCCTTTTTTTTACCGCTTGCAACAACAGGTATTTGGCATCTTTCTCTGCCAGTTCGGCATAGCTGTCCGCTTCGCAGCCAAACCAGTAATCGGCCTTGCCGAATTGGGTTAACACCGATTCAATATCCAAACCAATGCTGCCGCGCTCCCGGTTATTTTTGTAGCGATAGTCGAGTTGTGCATCCCCGAAAAGAGTTGCATTGAAGCTCTTTCCGCCCGGCACATACCATGTTCCCTGAAAATTATCGCCCGACAAAACACTGCGGGGGGATGAAACATCTTTTACTTTTTCCTGCAGCTGCAGATAGCGTTGTTCAATACCGGCGAAAAGACTGTCGGCCTGCGCCTCTTTGTCGAAGAAGGCAGCGATCATCCTGATCCACTCGGCACGGGCGAGGGGCGAATTTTCCATCCATTCCAGGGAATAGATAATGGGAAAGCCCACTTGAATCAGTCGTTCACTGTAATTGTCGCGTTGTGCATAGGCCGAACTGATGATGGCTTCCGGTTTCAGTGCAAGGGTCATTTCGATGTTGGGGTGAAAGGGATCACCCAAATCGGTTATCTCTCCCGATTCCAGCTTGTGCAGGATTTCGGGATGATAGATACGGAATCCATCGGTGACTCCGGTAATTACATCCTCCTCCCCCAGCAAGGAGAGAAATGAAAAGTAGGAAAAGGTGTTGACCGTGAGAGAGGTTACGGGTATTTTTAACTTTATACCCCCAGCAGGTAATGCTGTTGAATCGTTCCTGTAAAGATAATATACCGCATAGGGCTCGTTGTTATTCCAGGGGTTGTGCAAGGTTACTTTCCTGTAACCGTTGAAATGGTCTATCTGAAACCCTTTTGCATAACGGGGCACAACTGAGGAAAGTGGTTTTTCTACATCATGTCCGCTTTCGCGGTGCTGTCCCCGCTGGCAGCCCCAGACCAGGAAAAATAGTGTACATACAAAAGAGAGGAGCAGCAGTTTATTTTTTATCAGGAGCATCGGGCACTTTTTTTATGTTGTTCTTCAACTTGGATGGTTCATAGCCGGGTATTTTCACTTTGCGTGTTTTGACGCGTGTGGTTACACGCGGTTCGGCTTTGGATCCCGGAACATACTCGTGCCGGTACATGTTGAAAAAGAGAATAAAGAGGGAGAGTAACAAAGGTCCGAAAATTACGCCCCAGAATCCGAACATGGGCAGACCGATCAGTACGCCGAAGACGGTGATGAGGGGATGGATATCAGCCAGCTTCTTTTGTAACAGAAAACGAGCCACGTTATCTACACCGCCGATGATGATAAAACCATACATCAGTACACCGATACCATTCACATAATCGGCACTCAGCAATAGCCCGATGCCGATGGGTGCCCAGACAATGGCAGTGCCCACAATGGGAAGAATGGTGGAGAAAGCGGTGAGAATGGCATAGAGAATGGCATTCTCCACGCCAAAAAGCAAATACCCCATATAGGCAAAGAAACCTTGGATTATCGCTAAAAGAGGGATCCCGATGGCATTGGCCTGGATAATCAGTCGGGTCTCTTCCGCTACGATCTGTTTGTTTTCTTCCTTGAAAGGCAATATCTCCCGGATGGATTTCTCAAACTCATTATTGCTGAAAAGCATGTAGTACAATACAAAGAGGATCACGATCACATTGATCACGAAGGTATAGATGCTGCTCCCCAGTGCCTGCAAGATGTTACTCCCCGCCCGGGGAATGACGGCCAGGTTCTCGGGCGTGAAAATGTCAAAACCCAGCTTTTCCTCAAGCATGGCCACGAAACTGTTTACGCTTGCAAGGATAGCTTCGGGATCGATTGTGATACTCGAGAAGGTGTCAATAATCAGAAAAGCGATGCCCGTGAGGGGGAGGAGTATGAAAAAAAGTACCTCGAGGACGATTAAAAGCGCACTCAGCGACTTTTTGAAATGGAGCTTTTGGGTCAGAAATTTCTGTTGCCCGTTTACAATCACGTACAGGGTGGCCGCACCCAGAAAACCACTCATATAGGGGCGGGTATATTTAAATATAATCAGCCCCAATAAGATCAATAGTCCAATCAGGATGTATTTATAGTACGTACTTTTTTTTTCTTTCTCCGCCTGTATAATCATTTTGGTCTGCCGCGTGCAAATTAAGCGTGATCATCAAAGAAACAGAAAATCTTCCGGTTGTGCAAATCCACCCTCTATAAGTGCTGCTTTAGCCTGTTCGAAGTCGGAAGCTTTTACCTGCATCTCTATCTCTCCAATTGAGTATGACAACCTGTTTGCCGTAAGATTCTTCATGTAAGTTTCAATTCCTCTCATTTCCATGAAGCTCTGTACAATGGTCACATCGGCCGGGAAAGTGAATGTTTTAACAGTAACGAAACTTTCTTCCATAATCTGTTGGGTGTTTAGAATGTGTAAAAATACGCTTTTTTTCAAATAAAACAGTGCTTAAAGATTTTTTTGACTTAAATTTGAATTTTATTTATTTTCACAAACTACATGCATCATCTATGCAAAAAATAGCATTGATTACAGGAGCCACATCGGGTATTGGTCGCGCTACAGCCATTACCCTTGCCGAAAAAGGATTCAACCTGATCATCACAGGTCGTCGTGAAACCCATTTGCTTTCTCTGAAAAGAGATTTGGAGGAAAAAGGAGTATCCGTACTCCCGCTTTGTTTTGATGTGAGAAATGAAACCGAAGTGAATGAGGCACTCTCCAACCTGCCCGCGACATGGCAGAAAGTGGATATACTGGTTAACAATGCCGGACTGGCAGCAGGTCTGAACACCCTGCAGGAAGGTAGCACCACCGACTGGGATCGCATGATAGACACCAATGTGAAAGGCCTGCTTTATGTGACCCGTGTCATTGCTCCTGGAATGGTGGAGCGCCATGCCGGACAGATCATCAACATTGGCTCCATCGCCGGGAAAGAGGTCTATCCCAATGGCAGTGTTTACTGTGCGACCAAACATGCCGTGGATGCGCTCACCAAAGGAATGCGCATGGATTTGTTACCCCACAATGTGCGGGTGACACAGATTTGTCCGGGCGCAGTAGAAACGGAATTCTCCCTGGTTCGTTTCCATGGTGACAGTTCGCGTGCCGCGAAAGTATATGAGGGATACGAGAACCTGGTAGCTGCCGATATCGCCGATTGTATCTGGTTTGTAGTCTCCCGCCCTCCTCATGTGAACATCAATGATTTGGTTGTGATGCCAACTGCACAGGCATCGGCCACTCTTTTTCATAAAGTATCAATTTAATCTTTTCAGTAATGAAAATCTTTTTACTTACTTTCTTTTTCATGACAATCTCACTTCTACAAGCACAAGAGAAAATAGTTTATCAAACGCCTCCCTCCGAAATATTGGAGCTGGTGGACATTGAAAGAGCTCCCAGCGTGGTGATGGACAGCAAAAAAGAACAGATGTTGTTTTATTATCGCCCTACGTTTATGTCGCTGGACGACCTGAATCAGCCGGAAATGCGACTGGGAGGCTTGCGCATTAATCCTGAAACCAATATTTCAAGTACGCTCTCTTATTTTCAAGATATCCGCTACCAGAAAGTGATGGAGCATGAGGTGAAACCCATTGCCGGGTTGCCTGAACACCCGCGGATCGCTTACATTTCCTTCTCACCCGATGAGACCAAAATTGCCTTCACCCATACAGCGTCAACGGGCGTTGAGTTGTGGATGGCTGATTTGGAAAAACTGACCGCAGTGAAACTGACCGATGCCGTGCTCAATGCCAATGCCGGCATTCCATACACCTGGTTCCCCAATAGCAGGAGTTTGCTGGTGAGGATGCTGCCCGAGAACCGCAAAGCATTGGCAGATAAAAAAATGGCGCTCCCTGTGGGGCCGGTTGTGTCGACCAGTGACGGGGAGATTTCACAAAATCGCACCTATCAGGATCTGTTGAAAACCCCCCTTGACGAAGCCAATTTTGAAGCACTCATGACGTCTGAGTTATATAAGGTGGAAACAGACGGGACGAAAACAAGCTGGAAAGAAGCGGGAATGTATATCAGTGAGGATTTTTCACCCGATGGATCTTTTCTTTTGCTGACCACTCTTTCACATCCTTTTTCTTATGTGGTTCCTTATTACAGCTTTCCCAATGAAACCGCCCTGTATACTTCCGACGGTGACTTCCTGCTCAATTTTGACCGACGGCCCCTGCTCGACAAGCTACCTGTGGGTTTTATGGCTACACACGAGGGCAAAAGAAGCATTCACTGGCGTGACGATAAGCCGGCCACGCTTGCTTGGGTGGAGGCACTGGACAAAGGCGATCCGGAAGTGATGGTCCCTTTCCGTGATGCATTGTTTGAACTGGATGCTCCCTTCACAGATGCTCCTCGTTCTTTGATGCAAATGAGGGATCGTTTTGCCGGCATCTTATGGGGAAACGACCAGTATGCCGTGGTATATGACAGGTGGTGGAATACCCGCAACAGCAGGATCTATCTGTTTGATCCTTCTCACCCGAAAAAGGAGCCACGCATTATCGACGACAGGAATTATCAGGATGTATACAGTGATCCCGGCACCTTTCAGACCGAAAAAAATGCCTTGGGCAGTTACACTCTGAAGATCGACACGAATACAGCATACCTCTTTGGCGATGGATACAGCGCCGAGGGTCAGTTTCCTTTTGTGGATGCACTTAACCTGGAAACTCTTGCCAAGAAACGGATTTACCAATCCACTGCCACCGATCAGCTGGAAGATTTGATCTCTTTCATCGACAGCAAAGCCGGTACGTTGCTTACCCGCATACAGTCTCCTACGGCATATCCCAACTATTACATCCGGAATATCAAAAAAAGAATAGCGAACATGCCGCTTACTGCATTCGCCAATCCGTTTAAAAGTATTGAAGGGGTATACAAAGAGGTGATCAATTACAAGAGAAGCGACAGTGTGGCTCTCTCCGGGACACTGTATCTCCCTGTAGGTTATGACAGGGAAAAGAAAGAGAAGCTGCCATTGATCTTGTGGGCTTATCCCACGGAATTCAAAGACAAAGACAGTGCTGGGCAGCGTACTGCTAATCCCAATACCTTCACTTATCTTTCGTATGGTAATCCCATATACTGGGTGACCCGTGGATATGCCGTACTCGACGATGCTGCATTTCCCATCGTGGGAGAAGGGGAGGAGCAACCCAACGATACATTTGTGGCTCAGTTGGTAGATAATGCCAAAGCGGCCATCGATGCGGTGGATGCACTGGGGTATATCGACAGAAGAAAGGTTGCCGTGGGCGGCCACTCCTATGGTGCTTTTATGACGGCCAACCTGCTGACTCACTCTGATCTTTTTGCCGCCGGCATTGCCCGCAGCGGGGCCTATAACCGCACACTCACGCCATTTGGCTTTCAAAGTGAGGAACGCAATTATTGGGAAGCGCCGCAAGTATACAACAGCATGTCGCCTTTTATGCATGTGGATAAGATGAAAACCCCCATGTTGCTGATTCATGGCGAAGCCGACAACAACTCCGGCACACACACCATGCAGAGTGAACGTTATTTTCAGGCACTGAAAAGCTTTGGTGCACCGGCGCGACTGGTGATACTGCCACTGGAAAGTCACGGGTATGTGGCACGCGAAAATGTGTTGCACCTCTTGTGGGAACAGGATCAGTGGTTGGAGAAATATGTGAAGAACAGAAATGTTGATATTGTTGAGGCTTCCAATCCCTTGTAGATGTCATATAGAGCGGGAGTCGGACAACATGACTTTGTCAGTTGGCGACTGAAATTTTGTCAGATTCCTCCGGATAGTTTTTTATGGCACAGAATTCGCTATGTTGGTTATGTCAATTAGATCATCAACATTAATTATTTTAATATCAATTTTAGGAATATGAATATTAAACCATTGGCAGACAGAGTGCTGGTAAAACCAGCTGCTGCAGAAGAGAAAACAGTAAGCGGGATTATCATTCCCGACACAGCGAAAGAAAAACCATTGAAAGGCGAAGTAATTGCTGTAGGTAAAGGTACGAAAGATGAGGAAATGGTCGTGAAAGAAGGTGACAAGGTATTATATGGTAAATATGCCGGAACCGAAATCGAATTGGATGGTGTACAACATCTGATTATGCGTCAGTCCGACATTCTGGCAATTCTTTCCTGATCTGACAGTCATGAAATGTGACACGATCTATCTTACATTTACAAACAATTCAAAAACGAAATAAAAATGGCTAAGGAAATTAAATTTAACATGGATGCCCGCGACCTACTAAAAAAAGGCGTGGACGAACTGGCAGATGCCGTAAAAGTAACATTGGGCCCTAAAGGCCGTAATGTGATCATCGATAAGAAATATGGCGCTCCTCAGATCACCAAAGACGGTGTAACAGTAGCAAAAGAAATAGAACTGGAAGATGCATTCCAGAATATGGGTGCACAGCTGGTGAAAGAGGTTGCATCCAAAACCAACGACGATGCGGGTGACGGAACTACAACCGCTACCGTACTGGCTCAATCTATTATTGGTGTGGGCTTGAAAAATGTAACAGCTGGTGCCAACCCGATGGACCTGAAACGCGGTATTGACAAAGCGGTGGCCAAAGTGGTTGAGAGCTTGCAAGAACAGGCCGTGGAAGTAGGAGACGATCTGAAGAAAATAGAAAACGTAGCCAAGATCTCGGCCAACGGAGATGAAACCATTGGTAAACTGATCGCCGAAGCTATGCAGAAAGTAAGCAAAGAAGGCGTGATTACCGTGGAAGAGTCGAAAGGAACCGATACCTATGTAGATGTAGTGGAGGGAATGCAGTTCGACCGCGGATATATCTCTCCCTACTTTGTGACCGATACCGAAGCCATGGAAGTGGATTTTGAGAATCCGCTGATCCTGATTCATGACAAGAAGATCTCTGCGATCAAGGATCTGTTGCCCATTCTGGAAAAAGGAATTCAGACTGGTAAGCCACTGTTGATCATCGCCGAGGATATCGATTCAGAAGCGTTGACAACCTTGGTGGTAAACCGTCTGCGCGGATCGCTGAAGATTGCAGCGGTGAAGGCTCCGGGCTTTGGAGATCGCAGAAAAGAGATGTTGGAAGATATCGCCATCCTTACTGGAGGGGTTGTTGTTTCCGAAGAGAAAGGTCTGACCCTGGAAAATGCCACCCTCGACATGCTGGGTAGCGCTGAGAAGGTGACCATCGACAAGGATACCACCACCATTGTAAACGGAGTGGGTGAAAAGGCTGCTATTGAAAGCCGCATCGGTCAGATTCGTGCACAGATTGAGAAAACAACCTCCGACTACGATCGCGAGAAACTACAGGAACGCCTCGCCAAACTGGCTGGTGGTGTAGCCGTACTTTACGTGGGTGCAGCATCGGAAGTGGAAATGAAAGAAAAGAAAGACCGCGTACAGGATGCACTCTCGGCTACCCGCGCAGCAGTGGAGGAAGGAACCGTGCCTGGTGGTGGCGTAGCTTACATCCGCGCAATCGATGTCATTGACGGATTGAAGGGTGAAAACGAGGACGAAACAACCGGTATCGAGATTGTGAAACGTGCCATTGAGGAACCCCTTCGTCAGATTGTGGCCAACGCTGGCAAAGAAGGAGCCGTGGTGGTACAGAAGGTGCGTGAAGGAAAAGCAGATTTTGGTTACAATGCACGTACCGACCAGTATGAAGATCTATATGAGACCGGTGTAATAGACCCAGCCAAGGTAACACGCGTAGCATTGGAAAATGCCGCTTCCATCGCTGGTATGTTCCTCACCACAGAGTGTGTGATCACAGACAAGAAAGAGGACAATCCTGCACCGCAAATGCCCATGGGCGGCGGCGGAATGGGTGGAATGATGTAAAAGCATTTTCTTCTCAGAAAGAGCAGTTTTGTTAATCATAAGACGCATAACTAAAAATGAAAATTTGAACGTTATGCGTCTTTTTTTTATAAAAAATAAAGTAAAAGACTCCTTTTCTTGCATTTCCGTTTTTTTGATGGCTGTTTTTGTAACATTTCGAATTTAATAAGGTTGTAATCATTGTAATTAGCAGCAAATTGAAAAGATGGATTGTAACGAAAATGTAACAGAAATTACATAAATTTTTCGTACTTTTGTATAGATTTTAATTTTGCGAAAAACTTAAAAATGGAATTTATGGTAAAAAACTTAAGGTCTTTGGCAGTAGTCTTCTTGTTGATGATGACTACTGTATTAACTGCTCAGATTACTACTTCCAGTATGAGTGGAAGGGTTTCCGATGCGGAAGGGGCAGTTGTCGGTGCAACGGTGATTGCTACACACCAATCTTCAGGAACAACTTATGGTACTGTAACCAACTTGGAGGGCCGCTTCAACCTAAATGGTATGCGAGTAGGTGGACCTTATACCGTAGAAATTTCCTACATTGGATATGGTACAAGCACAACCAACAACATTACGTTGAGTCTGGGTGAGAATTATGTTTTAAATGTGGTGCTCTCAGAAGAAACCACTTCATTGGATGAAATTGTGGTGACGGCTCTGCGCACCAAATTTTCCACAGAGAAGACCGGGGCTGTGACCAATATCACCAATGATCAGATAGCCAATTTACCAACTGTAAGCCGTAGCATCATGGACGTGACCCGCCTTTCTCCTTATGGCGGAAATGGCATGAGCTTTGGCGGTACGGATGGCCGTACAGCCAACTTTACTGTGGATGGGGCCAACTTTAATAATAACTTCGGTCTGAGTGACCGGCTTCCCGGTGGAGGTAATCCTATTTCACTGGAAGCCATCGAAGAGTTACAGGTTGTGATCGCACCCTACGATGTGCGTCAAACCAACTTTATCGGAGGTGGTGTAAACGCGATTACCAAATCGGGTACCAATACCTTCAAAGCCAGTGCTTACATATATCACCGAAATGAGAACCTGAGGGGTGACGCGGTGAAAGGCATGCAGATTCAGGGTGCTCGTGAAAAAGATCGTAACACCACTTACGGGTTCACCATCGGTGGTCCCATTATCAAGAACAAATTGTTCTTCTTCGTGAACGGTGAAAAGGCTAAAACGCCTACCATTGCAAATCGTTGGAGACCTTCGACTAATGGCGTGGCTGATCCCGATAACTTTATCTCCCGCACAACGGAAAGTGATCTGAAAAGGGTTTCTGATTTTGTGAGAAGTGAATATGGATACGAAACGGGATCTTACACCAACTTCCCGGCAGATGAAAGCAATGCCAAGCTGTTGGCTCGCCTGGATTGGAACATCAACAATCAGCACCGTTTGGCTTTGCGGTACAACTATACGAAAAACCTTTCATGGATATCTCCCAATGCTACTTCAATGGACGGAGGTACCCGTGTGTCGGAGGCGAGAATGTCGCAAGCCTCCATGGCATTTGCCAACTCGATGTATTCAATGGACAACCTGGTTCATTCGTTCTCTTTCGACTTGAACAGCCGCTTGTCTGACAATCTTTCTAACCAGTTTCTGGCTACTTTCTCAAAGCTTGACGATATTCGCGGAACGAATTCAGCAGAGTTCCCTTTCATCGACATTTTGAAAGATGAACAAGCCTATATGTCTCTGGGATATGAACTGTTTACCTGGAACAACGGTGTGCACAACAACGTGCTGAACATCAAAGATGAAATGACTTATTATTTGGGTAACCACAAAATTATTGGTGGTATTGCATACGAATATAAGATGGCGGATAATGCCTATATGCGTAATGGTACCGGATATTATCGCTACTCGAGCCTTGACGACTTCTTAAACGGAGCCACTCCCGAAATCGTAAACCTTACGTATGGTTATGATGGAGAGAGCAACCCCGCAGCACGCGTAAGAAGCAACAAGATTGGCCTCTATGCACAAGACGACTGGAGTGTGAACGAGAAACTCAAACTCTCTTACGGTCTTCGCATCGATGGACTGTTCTTCAATAACAATGATCTGATGACGAACAAGGCGATCCAGGAAATTGATTACTCCGGTCGTCATATCGACACAGGCAAATGGCCTGCAGCAAGCCTCATATTCTCTCCGCGTGTAGGTTTTGTTTGGGACACCTTTGGAGACAGAAGCCTGAAAGTGCGCGGAGGTACCGGTCTATTCTCCGGAAACCTACCACTCGTATTCTTCACCAACATGCCTACCAACGGTGGAATGGTACAGTATCAAGCACAAATAAATGCTGCTGAAGCCGCAAAGAAAGGTTTCACAATGGAAGAATTTGCCGGCGGCCTTGTAACAGATGCCAACGGAAAAGCCACCATCGCTGCCCTTTATGACA
>CAZRRC010000019.1:25741-27753 GCA_964602395.1 uncultured Proteiniphilum sp.
GGCGGCCTTGTAACAGATGCCAACGGAAAAGCCACCATCGCTGCCCTTTATGACAAATTAGCGTCGTTGGGATATCCCACCACTATTTCACCCGAAGATGGTACTGTTCCTTCGGCAATTGCAGCAGTAGATCCTGATTTCAAAATGCCGCAAGTATGGAAAACCTCACTTGCTGTTGACTACTCGTTCCCAACTCCTTTCCCCTCGTCGGTAACGGTTGAAGGTATCTACAACAAAACCATCAATGGGGTTTCCATTTCAGACTGGAGTATTCCGACTGTGGGTGGCTTTGCCCGTTTCAATGGTGTGGACAATCGGCCCATTTATCCCAGCGGTTACCGGACCGGTACGAAGGCATTTGTGCTGGAAAACACCAGTCGCGGTTATGGCTGGTCGACCAACATTACGCTCAACGCCCAACCAACAGAATGGCTCAGCCTAATGGCTGCCTATACGCACACGGTTGCCAAGGATGTAACTGGTATGCCAGGATCGAATGCAGAATCGGCTTTTACCTATGTTCCTACAGTTGAAGGACCCAATCACATTAAACTGCACAATTCCCAATATAACACACCCGATCGTCTTGTGGCGTCACTGACTACACACGACAAGAGTGGAAATCATTATAGCCTGATCTATGAGGGATGGCGCGGTGGAGCAAACTATTCATTCATGACGCTCAACGACATCAATGGGGATGGTTACAACTACGATGCCATTTATGTTCCGACCGACGAAGAGGTGGCAAACAATCAATTCCGCTTTGTTTCGCCCGACGACAAGACGCGTTTCATGGACTTTGTACATGGCAGCAGCTATTTAAAAAATCAGCAAGGCAAGTATGCAGAAGCCTATAGTGTTTACTCACCTTGGGTACATCGCATCGACTTTAGCTACAAGCACGATTTTGTTGTAAATGCAGGAAAAGACAAACACAACCTCCAACTTAGTCTGGATATTAAAAACTTGATGAACCTGTTCAACTCCAGTTGGGGTGTAGGCAAATATTTGAATCCTGAAATTGGAACGGAAGCTCGTATACTCAAATACGAAGGAGTGGATTCCGATGGTGTAGCTACCTTCTCTACACCCTCCTCTATTCATGGTGATACCCAGACATTCACACCCAGCTACACATTGGGACAATGCTGGTATGCTTCAATTGGTATCAAGTATATTTTCAACTAAATAAAAATATTGACAATGAAATTTAAATATATATTCTCATTACTCATTGCAACGGTTGCCTTGATGACCAGTTGTGCAGAAGAAGAAACGGTGACGTTGCTCGATGAAATTCAGGTGTCGTCGTCCTATGTATCTCTTCCTGTGGGGGGCGGTTCTGCAAAGATTACTGTGACAGCTAAAGATAGCTGGACAGCCGAGAAGGTAACGACCGATAAAAACAAGGTGGAGTGGTTGACAATTTCTACTACTACCGGTAATGCCGGTGATTCTGAACTGACATTCTCTGCTCCATCGGCCATCGATGGTCGCACGGCAGAAGTTTTGATTCATAGTGGTGGCAAAACTCAGCGGATCAATATCATCCAGGGATTGGCGAAAGTTTCAGAAGCGAAAGTTTCAGAAGTTCGATCGGGTCCCGACGGAAAAACATTCCGTGTAACGGGTGTAGTCGCTACAATATCCAATACTGTATATGGTAACTGGGATTTAACCGATGAAACCGGTACGATCTATATATACGGTACGCTCGACGCGAAAGGAGCAACGAAGAACTTCCTGAGTCTTGGCCTTGAAGTGGGAGATGAGGTAACTGTAGAAGGACCAAAATCTACTTATTCCGGATCTCCTCAACTGGTGAATGTGACAGTTCTAAAAATCAACAAATCGCTGGTAAAAGTCGATTCTGTGGAAAACGAAATGCTTCCCATCGAGGGGGGTGAATTTACCGCATACCTTACCTGCAAAGGACAAGGTGTATCGGTAGAGATTCCGGAAGATGCCAAATCATGGTTGTCGATTTCCTCCATCCAATCGGCCGGTAC
>CAZRRC010000019.1:27853-36891 GCA_964602395.1 uncultured Proteiniphilum sp.
TATGGTTGTTATTCGGGTTATGGTGCGACTGGTGATTTTAAGAAAAATTTCTTGACTACCAAAGGTATAAAGGTTGGAGACAGACTGACTGTAGTTGCTACAAAGAGTTCTTATAAAGGAGTAGCTCAACTTGCAAATGGTATTTATTTCAGTCACGAAAGTGTGGAATAAAGAATAGTGACCCTATACGGTTAGCAAACACAGCATACATTCTCTAACAGATTATAAAAACCGTGTAACAATCATTTGTTACACGGTTTTTATTGTTATTTTTTTGCCGGTAGTCACTAAAAAGAATATCTTTGTTCTGTTCATTTAATATAGAACCATCCATCACATACCGACAATTTGTTTTAAAAGATATGTGATAGCCTGAAAATGGCAAGGAATGTAAATAACACAATGATAAATGTATGAAGATACTTCATGTACCCAATCAACACGTTTCGCAGTGTGAAACATCATTCGATAAAATTAAACTATTGCTTGAGGCAGGAGCTGAAGCGACCATAGATCAGGTGAACTGGGAAAAGGATTTTCCGAAGTTATTACCTGTAACGGTGCGGGTAGCACACGACGGGGAGCGTCTTTATCTCTACTATCGGGTGAATGGTGAAGCTGTGCGAGCAATGAATACCGAAGATTTCGGATCGGTTTGGGAAGACAGTTGCGTGGAATTTTTTATGCAGCGTGAAGGTGAAAAGGTATACCGGAACTTCGAGTGTAACCTTCTGGGCACCTTGTTGGCAGCACATCATGAAACAAGGGAAATAGCCAGGCAGCTCACCACCGAGGTGCAATCGGTTATCAGACAAAGTAGCATTTCTCACAGATATGAAGATGGGCGTCAGGTAAGCGACTGGACCATGTATCTCGAGATACCGAAACAAGTAATGGGATTTGCTGCGCACGAATCGCTTGCCGGACAAAAAATAAGGGCTAACTTTTACAAGTGTGGAGACAAGACACCAGAACCGCATTTTATCAGCTGGAGTCCCATCGACCTGCCTAAACCCAACTTTCATGTTCCGCAGTTCTTCGGACTGCTGGAGTTGGAATAATCACCGTGAATGAAACACAGGAAGTAGATACTGAAATTTTGATAACGAGAATATAATAACAACCGCGGGAATGAATAGTCATAGCGAACTGAAAGAAATTATCTTTCAATTTGTCGAAAAGGACGACAATGTACAGATTGAGCCCCTTGGCAAAGGACACATCAACGACTCTTACAAGGTGAGCTCAAATGGGAAAGAGTATGTGTTGCAACGCATCAACCATCATATTTTTAAAAATGTAGAACAGCTACAGGATAACATATCCAGGGTAACGAGTCATATCCGGGCAAAACTGGAGGCTTGGGGAGAAACTGACATCGAAAGGAAAGTACTGTCGCTGGTACGTGCACGCGACGAAAAGCTTTACTACAAAGATGGGAATGGTGCCTACTGGCGTGTGATGGATTTCATTGGTGATAGCAAAAGCTACGACGAAATAAACCCGGAACTGGCCTATCGTGCCGGCATGGCTTTTGGCGATTTTCAACAGATGCTGGCCGATCTGCCTGGAGATCCCCTTTTTGAGACCATCCCCGACTTCCACAATATGGAGGCACGCCTGGAGACATTTCGCGCTTCAGTGAAGCTCGATAGGGCTGGTAGACTGAATGAGGTTGCCGATTTGGTAAGTGAGATAGAATTACGTGCCGATGAAATGTGTAAAGCGGAAAGATTGTATAGGGAAGGTATATTGCCAAAGAGAACGAACCATTGCGATACCAAAGTAAACAACATCCTTTTCGATGAGGAGGATAGGGTACTTTGTGTGGTGGACCTCGATACGGTGATGCCGGGTTACGTGCTGTCGGACTTTGGTGATTTTATCCGCACGGGTGCCAACACGGGTGCTGAAGATGACAAAGAGCTGGACCGTGTGTCAGTGGATCTGGCTATCTTTGAGGGATACGCAAAAGGATACCTGCAAAAGGCGGGATCGTTCCTGACGAAAGTGGAAATTGAAAACCTTGCTTTTGGAGCAAAGTTGCTGACCTACATGCAAACTGTGCGTTTTTTTACAGATTATATCGATGGTGACACTTATTATAAAATTGCCTATCCCGATCATAACCTGGTGCGCACCAAAGCGCAGTTTAAACTGTTGCAAAGTCTCGAAGAACATTTCGAGGAGATACAGCGGATCGTGTTACAGGCCGCGGGCTGCTGATCACGAATACAAATAAATATCGTAAAAACAGTCGGAGCAAAGAAAAAATTACTATCTTTGCACCGCTTTATTTTCAAGAGAAAACGTGGCAAAGTTTAGTTTGTACAATATTGCCCTAAAGAATCTTTCCGTCGGGTTACATACGTATGAGTATGAGCTGGATCGTAAATTCTTTGAAGCCATTGACGGCGATGAAGTAAGGAAAGGCAATGTGAAGGTGACGGTCACAGTGAGAAGAACGTCATCTACATTCGAATTTGATTTCGATATCAAAGGGGTGGTGCAGGTTCCCTGCACGCGTTGTCTCGATGACATGAATCAGGAGGTGGAGACCAAAAACAGGCTCATTGTGAAGTTTGGAAAAGAGTATTCCGAAGAGAGTGATGAGATTGTAATTATTCCTGAAGATGAGGGAGAGATCAACATCGCATGGTTCCTTTATGAATTTATAGCGCTGACTATCCCCATCAAGCATGTGCACCCCGCAGGTGAATGCAACAGGATGGTTTCATCAAAGTTGCGCAAGCATCGTGCTGTAAGTGCCGATGATGGCGATGAGGATGAGGAGGAAATGGGTGACGACGAAGAATTCATCGATGAAGAGGGCACACCACCCACTGATCCCCGATGGGATGCTCTGAAAGGATTGGACATCGACGAAAATTGAAATTATAAACAGTAATAATTATAGATACAAATGGCACATCCAAAAAGAAGACAGTCTTCTGCAAGACAAGGAAAAAGAAGGTCGCACGACCATGCTAAATTACCCACTATGGCTGTATGCCCAAATTGCGGCGCCTGGCATATCTATCATACCGTCTGCGGCGAATGCGGGTATTATAGAGGAAAATTGGCAATTGAAAAAGAGGTTACTGCATAGACTTCTCTCTTTCATCTGATAGAATCATGAGACCCTGAAATGACCCGACCGTGTTTCAGGGTTTTTTCTCATATTTCATATTATTGACGACAACGATGCAATTTAACGCAGTGATAACGGGAATAGCCGCCAGTGTGCCGGACTATATTCTTACCAATGAGGAACTTTCTGCCATGGTGGATACTTCCGATGAGTGGATCGTGACCCGTGTAGGTATTAAAGAAAGACGCATCCTGAAAGGAGAGCAACAGGGCATATCGGTGCTGGGCACGCAGGCGGTAAAGGAATTGTTGACTAAGACAGCTACTTCTGCAAAAGAAATAGATGCGGTAATATTTGCCACATCTACTCCCGATCATATCTTTCCATCGGCTGCGTCGATCGTGGCAGAGAATAATGGGATCAAAAATGCCTTCTGTTTCGATATGGAGGTGGCTTGTTCCGGCTTTATCTATGGTCTGGAAATCTGTAACGGATTAATTAAAACCGGGAAGTATAAAAAAATCATATTGCTTGCTGGCGACAAGATGTCTTCCATCACCAATTATAAGGATCGCACGACCTGTCCACTTTTTGGAGATGCCGCAGGAGCTGTACTGATAGAGCCCACTGAAGAAAATATCGGTATCTTGGATGCCGAACTCCATTCCGATGGAATAGGCTACAAGCCGCTGCAAATGAAAGCCGGGGGAAGTAAATTTCCAGCATCACACGAGACAGTAGATAATGCCGAACATACCGTCTATCAGGACGGAAAGGTTGTTTTCAAATATGCTGTCTCGCGTATGGCAGAAGTCTCGGAGTCAGTCATGAAAAGAAACAACCTTACCGTTGATGATGTGGACTGGCTGGTACCCCACCAGGCGAATATGCGCATTATTGATGCAGCAATTGAACGAACCGGTTTACCACGAGAGAAGGTGATGATCAACATTGAGCGATACGGCAATACCAGTGCCGGCACCATTCCTCTCTGTCTGTGGGAATGGGAGCCCAAACTACGCAAGGGGGATAATGTAATTCTCACTGCTTTCGGTGCTGGATTTTCATGGGGTAGTGTCTACCTGAAATGGGGATATGATTACAAGGAAACGCAGAAATAAGCATCGGAGGCTTTCGACATGCCATAACAGGTGGTTGAATATAGCTTGATGTTTACTGCTCTGAATTGAAAGCCGGCCCCCGGAGGCTGTATGCTGATAGATTAAATAGTGAAAATTAAAAAAAATGCAGGAGCAAAATCATCGTTCTGGTTTCGTAAATATCGTGGGTAATCCCAACGTGGGAAAATCTACACTGATGAACCGGCTGGTGGGTGAGAAGATCTCGATAATTACAGCTAAGGCACAAACCACACGGCACCGGATTATTGGAATCGTGAATACGCCTGCATATCAGATTGTCTACTCCGATACACCAGGTGTACTGAGACCCAGTTATAAGCTGCAGGAACAGATGCTCAACTTCTCGCTTTCCGCGCTACAGGATGCCGACGTGCTGCTCTATGTGACAGATGTCGTGGAGAAGATAGACAAAAACGACGAGTTCCTGGCGAAGGTACAGCAATTGGAGATGCCCGTGCTGTTGTTGATCAACAAGATTGATCAGACCAATCAAACCATACTCGAAACCATGGTGGAACAGTGGAGAACCCTGTTGCCGAAAGCTGAGATTTTTCCGATTTCTGCCCTGAATAACTTCGCTATAGAGATGGTGCAAAAGCGTATCCTGGAAATCTTGCCCGAATCGCCTCCCTATTTCGAGAAAGACGCCCTCACCGATAAACCGGCGCGCTTTTTTGTGGCCGAGATTATCCGGGAGAAAGCCCTGTTACTTTATCAGAAAGAGATTCCATACTCCATTGAAGTGGGAGTGGAGGAGTTTAAGGAGGAAGAGGATATCATCAGGATCAGGGCCATTATTTTGGTGGAAAGAGATACTCAGAAAGGAATTGTGATCGGCCATAAGGGTGAATCACTGAAAAAACTGGGGACAATGGCCCGCAAAGATATCGAACGGTTTTTTGAAAAGAAAATCTTCCTCCAACTCTACGTAAAGGTCGAGAAAGACTGGCGTAACAGAGACAACCTGCTGAAGACATTTGGTTATAAACTGGAGTGATATCCCATAAGCCAATTTGCCCATAAGCCAATGAAATAACGAGTCGGAAGACCCAAAAAGAACAAAAGAATGCAGAACTTAATAGCCATAGTAGGACGACCCAATGTGGGTAAATCCACCCTGTTTAACCGCCTGACACAAACCCGTCAGGCCATTGTGACGGAGATAGCCGGCACCACACGCGACCGTCAGTATGGGAAGGTGAACTGGAGCGGACAGGAATTTTCTTTGGTCGATACCGGCGGCTGGGTTGTGAATTCTGATGATGTCATGGAGGATGAAATCAACAAACAGGTGAATATTGCCATTGAGGAGGCCGATGTGATTCTATTTGTGGTTGATGTGATGAACGGTCTGACAGATCTTGATTCGGGTGTAGCACAAATGTTGCGTCGCTCACGCAAGCCGGTGGTCGTGGTGGCAAATAAGGCTGATAATTTCGATATCGGTCACCAGGCTGCAGAATTTTATTCACTCGGTCTGGGCGATCCATACAGTGTGTCGTCCATCAACGGGTCAGGAACAGGTGATCTCCTGGATCACATTCTCACACTGTTACCCAAAGAAAACGAGGAGGAGATATTGGACGATATTCCCAAATTTGCAGTCGTTGGACGTCCCAATGCTGGTAAATCATCCATCATCAATGCCTTGATCGGGGAGGAGAGAAGCATTGTTACCGATATTGCTGGCACCACACGCGATTCTATCTACATGCGCTACAATAAGTTCGGCATGGATTTTTATTTAATCGACACTGCCGGAATCCGCAAAAGAGGGAAAGTGACCGAGGATCTGGAGTATTTCTCGGTGATTCGTTCTATCAGGGTCATTGAAAATGCCGATGTTTGTATTCTGATGCTTGATGCCACACGGGGTATCGAGAGCCAGGATCTGAACATCTTCTCCCTTATTCAGAAAAACCGAAAAGGACTGGTCGTTTTTGTCAACAAGTGGGATACGGTGGAGGAAAAAGACACTGTGGTGATCAAAACATTCGAAAATGCCATTCGTCAACGTCTGGCTCCCTTTACCGATTTTCCCATTATTTTTGGTTCAGCACTTACCAAACAACGTATTCTCAAAGTTATGGACGTGGCCAAGGAGGTGTATGTGAACCGCAAACGCAAGATTCCTACCAGCAAGCTCAACGAGATCATGCTGCCCATTATCGAAAAAACGCCCCCTCCTGCCAACAAGGGAAAATATATCAAGGTGAAGTATATTACCCAGTTGCCGAACACCCAGATACCCTCTTTTGCATTCTTCTGCAATCTTCCCCAATGGATAAAAGAGCCTTACAAACGCTTTATTGAGAACAGAATGCGTGAAAACTGGAACTTTACAGGTACACCCATCAATATTTTCTTCCGGGAGAAATAAGCAGCCCATTTTAAGGCCGTAAATGCCGGAGCATGTGCATTTTTAACTGAAATAAATAATTTACTTGGAGCTTCATCTTGCTTCGAAATTGACGTCATTATGCTGTATGCCACAAATTAAATGGCAAAAACCGTTGAAATACCAAAAATATTGCGTTAATTTGTACCACTTATAACAGGAGTAGCGGGTGATAAAATCTGCTATCGTGTTTTAAAAAAATAAAATTTGAATGGCAACATCCTGGCTCACCAGCCGGGTAAAACGAAGGGACTACTGATGAATACGAAAAACGATCCGGAGAACGACAAACTACTCGTTAACGAAGAAGAAACAGCAAAAGAACTGCAACCTGTCACCTTAGAGGAGACCCCGACAACAGAGAAAACTCTTTCACTTGACCAACCAGTGAAGGAGGATTTAGCGGCACCCATAGTTGCAGAAAAGGAAATAAATTCAGTTCCCGAAAAGGTTGTCCCCGAAGATGTGCTGGCAGTCAAGACAGCTGAGCCGGAGAATGAGATTGAAGTGATTGATCCCGCTCCGCAAGAAGTAGTCTCTCCGGATGTGGAAGAAAATGACCCGGAAGAACATATCGCTATCGACTATGATCTCGAAGATGCTTTCGTGGAAGAAGATGCTGAAGAAGACGCGGAAACCGAAGAAGAGCATGTTCCCGAGGAGAGCGGTATTTCGCTGCTCCCCATTGAAGAGATTGTAGCGCACCTTCGCAAATTATTGCAATCGGATAATCCGAAACGCAAAGATGTAGATGAAGTGAAAAATCAGTTCTACCGTTCCTTGCGCAATGAAACAGAGGAACAGAAACAGGCTTTCCTTGCCGAAGGGGGAGAGGAAATAAATTTTGTAGTCAACGAATCTGAGTTATTTGCAGAAGGGAAGGAGCTGCTTCAGAAGATCAAAGAAAAACGATCGGTCATTGCTGCACAGGAAGAAGCAGAAAAAGAAAAAAATGTAGCCCGTAAACTGGCGATTATTGATCAGATAAAAGTGCTGACCGAAACACAAGGACAGGAAGATTTCAACAAATCTTATCAGGAGTTCAAATCACTGCAGCAGGAGTGGAACGATATCAAACATGTTCCCCAGGCAAAGGTGAATGAATTGTGGAAATCGTATCAGCGTTATGTGGAGAAGTTTTATGATCTGGTACGCATCAACAACGAGTTCAGAGAGTATGATTTTAAGAAGAATCTGGAACTAAAAACTGACTTGTGTGTCGCTGCCGAAAAGCTCAATGATGAACAGGATGTGGTCTCCGCATTCCACCAGTTGCAGAACCTGCACCAGGAATGGAGGGAGATAGGCCCTGTCTCCAGAAGAGACAGAGAGGAGATCTGGAATCGGTTTAAAGAAGCCTCCACGAGTATCAATAAAAAATATCAAACTCATTTCGAGAGTTTGAGAGGGAAGGAAGATGAAAATCTTGAATTGAAGACTGCACTTTGCGAGAAGCTTGAGGCGATTGACTACAACCAGATCACCTCAGTAAAAGAGTGGAACAACAAAGTGAAGGAGGTGCTCGACATCCAGACTCAATGGCGTCAGATAGGCTTTGTGCCTCGAAAATGGAATACCAAGATCTACAAACGGTATCGTGCAGCTTGCGATCTTTTCTTCAAAACAAAGAACGATTTTTATAAATCGCTTCGTGAAGAGATGGAAGAGAATCTCAAGAAAAAAACAACGCTCTGCGAACGTGCCGAAGCACTCAAAGATAGCCAGGACTGGAAAAACTCAACCCGCGAAATGATCGATATCCAGAAAGAATGGAAAAATATCGGCATTGTTCCGCATAAGTATGTGGATAGCATCTGGAAACGGTTTATCAGCGCCTGCGATTACTTTTTCGAGCAGAAAAAGATTCATACCTCTTCGCAATACGACGAAGAAGCGAAAAATATGCAAGCCAAAAAAACGATCGTCGATAGCATTGTAAAACTCGATACTTCTCTTGATGCAGAAGAGGCTTTGACTGAACTTCATGAACTGATGGACGAATGGTATGCCATCGGGCATGTACCCTATAAGCTGAAGGATCGCATTTACCGTGATTTTTATGAAGCCACAGAGGCCCAATTCGACCGTCTCAATATTGATAAGGCCGAACGGAAGCTGGAAAGCTTTAAAACAAACATTTCCGATATGGCCAAATCGGGTAATGCCCAAAACCAGTTGTTGCGCGAACGTGAAAAACTGATGCGGCAATATGAACGGATGAAAGGCGAACTGCAGACATACGAAAACAACATCGGATTCCTCTCTGTTTCCTCCAAAAAAGGAAATCATCTGATCGATGACATGAACCAAAAGATGGAGAAAATTAAAGCGGAACTGAAGCTGATAGAAAAGAAGATAGGAACCATTGACAAGGAGTTGGGATAATTGTTGAAACAACAGATAATAA
>CAZRRC010000020.1:0-4293 GCA_964602395.1 uncultured Proteiniphilum sp.
ATACCCTGGAAGCCAAAAATAAAAATAATCTTTTAATTAGTTGTTGAAAATTATTTAAAATATGAAATTTTCTACCTTTGGATGCAATCTTTATTATCTTTGCGATAACTTTTTTACATCATCATCATGGATAGACGAAATTTTCTGAGAAAATCAGCTCTCACAGCAACTGGCTTGAGTCTGACACCCCTGATGGGAAAGTCCTTTTCCTCCATTTATGGGCAATCAGCGCCAGGAAACAAAATTAAAGTTGGTCTGATAGGCTGCCGCAACCAGGGATGGAGCAACCTGAAAGCTTTTTTGCAGTACCCCGGAGTGGAATGCATCTCACTCTGTGATGTCGACGATCAGTGGCTCTATCAGCGAGCCGCCGATTATGAAGCGTTAAAAGGGAATAAACCGGCACAACTGGTAAAAGACTGGCGCAGAGTGATCGATAACAAAGATGTAGACATGGTCATCATCGGCACGCCCGATCATTGGCACTGCCTGCAGCTTGTAGCCGCCTGTGAAGCAGGCAAGGATGTCTACGTCGAGAAACCGCTCGCCAACACCATCGAAGAATGCGATCTCATGGTAAAAGCCACCCGCAAGTACAACCGGATCGTACAGGTTGGGCAGTGGCAACGCAGCGATCCCCACTGGGATGAGGCTGCAGCCTATGTGCAGAGTGGAGCGCTGGGACGGGTACGCACCGTAAAAGTGTGGGCTTACCAAACCAGCAAGTGGACGTTGCCTGTTGTAGCCGATTCGGCTGTTCCCGCAGGAGTGGATTACGATATGTGGCTCGGTCCGGCACCCAAGCGCAATTTCAATCAGAACCGTTTTCACTATAACTTCCGCTTCTTTTGGGATTATGCCGGCGGGTTGATGGCCGACTGGGGCGTGCACCTGATAGACTATGCAATGAAAGGCATGAATGTGGGATTGCCTTCCTACGTGTATGGTGCCGGTGGTAAATTTGGCTATCCCGACGATGCCATGGAAACGCCCGATACACTCATGGCAACCTACAGATATCCCGATTTCAACATCATCTGGGATCATGCCTGCGGCATTGGAAGTGGGCTGTTTGGCCTGCGTGAAGGGGTTGCCTTCTTCGGAGAGAACGGCACGCTCATCCTTACCCGCAGCGGTTGGGAGGTGGTGCCCGAGCAGGCTGTGAACAGCCGTAATTTCCCCTATTGCTATCCCTGCGACGACGTGAAAAAACCCAACACCCTTCGCATGGAGGCCGTGGAAAAGAAAAAAGGAACCGGCAAGGGGCTTCACCTGCATGCGGGGAACATGCTCGAGTGCATGCGTACGCGTGAACTGCCCAATGCCGACATTGCCATTGGTGCCGAAGTGGCGAAAATGAGTCACCTGGCCAATATCTCCTGTAGGGTGAACAGTGCCCTAAACTGGGACAACAGCACAGGTCTGTTCATCGGCAACGAGGAAGCCAATCGTCTGATCAAAGCCAACTACAGGGCTCCCTGGAAATTACCCAAGGTGTAACAGAGACAGCTACACACGAGTCTCAGCACATCATTCGGTAGCATAAAAAAAGAGGGTGAAATCGCATGGCGATTCACCCTCTTGCATTGTATGTTCAGCAATAAATAAGCGCTATCAGAAGCGGTTCACCCATGCTTCAAATGCCTGCAAGTAATTGTGCAGGAAAGTTTTTGTTTCCTCTTTCAGCAGCTTCCCGTCTTCACCAAACAACGACATGGTGTTACCGATATAAGCCTCAGGTTGCTGCATCATGTACACGTTTAAAAAGACCATGGGTTGGCGTAGCACATGATTGGCAGCTTCACCGCCAAGTGGACTGATTGAACTGCTCACAATAGCTCCCGGTTTGCCGCTCCAGTTGTTATGTCCATAAGGTCTTGAAGCCACGTCAAGGGCATTTTTCAATACACCCGATATGGAACGATTGTATTCCGGTGTGAAAAAAAGATAACCGTCGGCCTCTTTGATTTTCTTGCGGAATTCAAGCCACTCTGCAGGCGGATTCTGATCGAGATCCTCATTGTAATGCACCAACTGCCCTATTTCCAACAACTCCATTTCCAGTGACTCGGGAGCCATGGCGATCATCTCTTTGGCCAGTTTCCTGTTAAACGATTCTTTGCGTAAACTACCTACCAAAACTGCAATTTTTTTCTTTTCCATATGAAATATTTGTTAATGATTTTTCTTTCAATTGTTTAAGGTATAAACGTTCTGGTTTGGTAATTTGTTTGATCATTAATTTCTATGGATTATTTATGTAAGCTGTCCCTTTTCTTTGGCTATCGCTACCAGCTCCTCCAGTAGTTCCTGCACCTTCCTGGGCCCTTTCTTTATGACTTTAAGGGTTGTGAGCACCTGCTCCGCGGTAATTTGCGACTCCCTCCAGCTTGTCCCTTTGCTGTATGTGTTTAGTAGTACCGGCATGATCTTGTCGACTGAGGCAGCAAAAATGGCATCGGGTGTTTCTTCTTTCTCAAATTCCAGCCAAATGTCATAATACTCCTTCCCCTGGTCGTAAGGCAGTAGAGTGAAAATCTTCTTTGCAGCTTGGTTCTCCTTATCGAATTTGTGTTTATTCGCTTCTGTGTCAAACATGAAAGTGTCTCCAGCCTCGATCTCTACCAGATCGTGAATGGCAATCATCTTCATGATGTGCAACAGATTCAGTTCCTGTTTGTTTTCAGCGTAATCATATAGTAGAAGTGCTGTCAGCATGGTATGCCATGAGTGTTCTGCCGTGTTTTCCCGTCTTGAATCATCGCTGAGGTAGTTCCTGCGGATCACATTTTTCAGTTTGTCTGCCTCCAGGATAAAATCGATTTGCTGCATCAGTCTTCTGTTCATAAGTATAATTGTTTAAGAGGTAGTCAATTATGGTGTATTTCTTCTTTTAATCCGATTCTCCTGTTTCAGGGAATTCGTCTTCTCTTCGTCCCTCAGGTTCCGCATGTAATAATGGAAGGTGGTGTCGGGTCTCACCACAATCATTTGAAACTGGTGATCGGGAGGAACTATGATCGGCATGTTGTCCTGAGGGGCAGTCAGCATCCTCTCTTGGGCCATTCTCTCCTGATTCTTTTTCTTCAGATATTTTTCCCATATGGGATTTGGAATGGTGTCGCCGGGGAAAAAGCGGAGCGTGTCGGCAGGTTCAATTTTAAAAGGAGGCAAAGTGGATGGGATAGAGTCCCATGGCAACCTATTGAGCTCTTTTTGTTGTGACATCAGATTCACGCCATAAAGCCCAATCAGCAACGAGGTCAGAATGAACTTTTTCATATCCTGTGATTTAGGTGTGACAAATATAAGTTTTGCTGATCACATTTCCAAATAGATTATCGGAAACGGGCGAAAAAAAGTTTCATCAAATCGGCACAGTCATCAACCATGATCCCCGTGGTGACAGTCGTTTTGGGATGCAACAGGTGGGGGGAGACACGTGAATATCCCCTTTTTTCGTCCGGAGCGCCATAGACAACACGTGAAATCTGTGCCCACCGAAGTGCCCCTGCACACATGGGACATGGTTCCACTGTGACATAGAGCGTGCAATCGGTAAGATATTTTCCTCCCATCACATTGGCGGCAGCCGTAATGGCCTGCATCTCGGCATGGGCAGTCACATCGGTCAGCGTTTCCGTGAGATTGTGTGCACGGGCAATGATACGCTGATTGGATACTATCACGGCACCCACAGGAACCTCTCCCATGTCGAAAGCTTTGTGAGCTTCCTGTAGCGCCTGTCGCATGAAATATTCGTCGTCTAACATTCTCTGTGATTCTACCTACTTTAAACGGTCTGTTTTGGTTATCCGTTTCTACTTAGTAACTATCTGAATAGCATCCGCATCCCACTCGAGGCCCCCTGTTTTGGTTATCCGTTTCTTCTTTGTATCCATTATCTGTGCTTGTGGTTCCTAGCGGCGCATCTCGTTTTCTTCAAACAGCGTGGGGTAATCCTGGTCCATATTTTTCAGTATGTGATTGAGTACCGTCTCCCGAAACCAGCGGGAGCGATTGCCGATCTTATATTTTTTCAGATAGAAGCAAATCAACTCATGCTCTTCATCGCTCAACATGAACTCTGCTTTTTTTGTGCGTGGCTTCCTCCTTCCCTGTAACTTATATCCCTTCGTCCTCATACAAAACCATTGAATTTCCCTGGAAGCGTCCTCAAAAAACAGAATCAGCCGCTTTCCCTTTGCTGGTACAAAAAAACAAAATATTTTCGCCAAAAAGAAGGATTTACATCCTAAATTTGTATTTTTACGAAGTTATGGGTTCCAAGCC
>CAZRRC010000020.1:4393-36589 GCA_964602395.1 uncultured Proteiniphilum sp.
ATGCGGCGTATGATTCAGGCTGCCGGTATTTATCTGAAAGCGAATGCCATTGATAAGCCTGCTCGTTTCGATGTCGTCGCCCTTGTCTGGAACAGCAAGGGCATGGATATTGAACACATTGAAGATGCCTTTTTGCCGTTTCTATAGACTGGAGTCCACGGAGTCCGTTTACAAATAGGTAACCTCCTGCTGAATTTCACCAGGAGGCATGTCACACAAGAGAGACAGAGAGACAATGAATATCGAAGAGCTTTTTGATTATTGTATGCAGATTCCTGGTGCGGAAGCAACCACACCTTTCGACGAGGTGACCATCGTGATGAAGGTGATGGGCAAGATGTTTGCCATGATCCCCACCGATGCCGACAGGCTCTGCATTACCTTAAAGTGTCATCCCACAAAGGCATTGAAGTTGCGGGAGGAGTATCGTTGTGTAGAAGGCGCCTATCATATGAACAAGACCTATTGGAACACCATTTGGCTCGATGGAGACATGCCCGAAAAAGAGGTCAAAAAATGGATTAATCACTCCGTGGAAGAAGTGGTGATGAAATTACCCAAAAAACAACAGCAGCAATATTATGGATCAGTTAAGTAAAGAGCGCCTCATTGTGCGCCTCGAAGAGGTTGAATCTACCAATCTTTACCTCAAAAAGATTACCAGAGAATCGCACCCAGAGGAAGGATCAATTGTGGTTGCCGACTTTCAGACCGCAGGACGGGGTCAGGTAGGTACATCCTGGTTCTCATCGAAAGGAGAAAACCTGCTCTTCAGCCTGCTCATTTATCCCAGGAATGTGGTAGCGAACGAGCAGTTTATCATATCGCGTATTGCCTCACTGGCAGTGAAAAATATGCTCGACCAGTTTACCAACGACATTCGCATCAAATGGCCCAACGATATCTACTGGCAGGACAAAAAAATTGCTGGTATGCTTATTGAAAACGATATTCAGGGAAAATATATCGAAAATTCGGTCATCGGCATCGGCATCAATGTCAATGAGCAAACTTTCCCGCCAGAACTGCCCAACCCGGTGTCGTTGCGACAAATTACCGGATCGGTACAGGACAAGGATTATATGCTTGAAACCTTTATGAGGGAGTTTTTTCTCCTCTATCGCGAATTCCAGCAGGGCCGCGTTGAGGTCATTGAAGATGAATACATGCTTGATCTCTATCGTGTAAATGACTATTACTGGTATGAAGACGCTACCGGAAAGTTCCAGGCAATGATTGAGGATGTGCTACCCTCGGGACACCTCCTGCTACGGACACTCGAGGGCGATGAAGTGCGGAAATACGCTTTCAAGGAGATCACTTTTGTAAATTAAGAAACAAACATATGCAATTTAAACGAATATTACTGAAGCTGAGCGGAGAGTCGCTCATGGGTGGCAAACAATACGGTATCGATGAAACACGCCTCGATGCATACGCCCAACAGATAAAAGAGGTAGCACAAATGGGTCTGCAACTGGGCATCGTTATTGGTGGCGGCAACATCTTCCGCGGACTGAGTGGAACCTCCCGAGGATTCGACCGTGTGAAGGGAGATCAGATGGGCATGCTGGCCACCGTGATCAACAGCCTGGCCCTAAGCTCTGCACTAACCGCATCGGGACAAGCAAACCGGGTTTTCACCGCCATCCGCATGGAGCCGGTGGGCGAACTTTACTCCAAGTGGAAAGCCATTGAAGCAATGAAAAGGGGGGAAGTTGCCATCATCGCTGGTGGTACCGGAAACCCTTTCTTTACTACCGATACGGCATCTGCCCTGCGCGGTGTGGAGATCGAAGCCGATGCCATGTTCAAGGGAACCCGCGTAGATGGTGTTTATACCGCTGATCCGGAGAAAGATCCCACAGCCACCAAGTTCCGCTCCATCAGCTTCGATGAAGTATATGAACGGGGACTCAAGGTGATGGACCTTACTGCCACCACATTGTGCAAAGAAAATAACTTGCCCGTCGTGGTCTTCGATATGGACAGCGAGGGCAACCTGAAAAAGGTGATTGATGGCGAAGATATTGGTACATTGATTCATTTGTAGGAACCATTTAAAATATTTTCACTATTTTTGTTTCCACAAACAACAAGTAAATTATTTATGGATACAACGAAAATCAGAAAAGAAGCCGAGGAGAAAATGCAGATGACCCTCGAATTTTTGGAAGAAACTTTTTCCCGCATCAGGGCAGGTCGTGCCAACGCACACATTCTCGACGGCATACGCGTTGAGTATTACGGCAGCATGGTCCCTCTCTCCAACGTGGCCACGGTGACCACACCCGATGCAAAAACTATCATGGTGCAGCCCTGGGAGAAAAATATGTTGAGAGTGGTAGAGAAAGCCATCCAGGACTCCGATGTGGGAATCACACCCGAGAACAACGGTGAAGTCATCCGGCTGGGTATACCGCCACTCACCGAAGAACGACGCAAACAATTGGTGAAACAGACCAAACATGAAGCCGAGGAGGCCAAGATCAGCATTCGCAATGCTCGTCGCGAAGGGATCGATGAAATGAAAAAGGCCGTGAAAGAGGGACTACCCGAAGATATGGGGAAAGATGGTGAAAGCGAGTTGCAGAAACTGCACGATGTCTACATTAAAAAAGTGGACGAGATGTTTGCGGGCAAGGAGAAAGAAATTCTCACCGTTTAATGGAAAGGGAGGAAGAGGAGAGCAACCTGAAAGGGGTAAAGGGCCGGGTCATTAAGAATACTGGCAACACTTATCTCGTACGCACAGCCAGCGGAATCGACGTAATTTGCAAAGCCAAGGGAAACCTTCGCCTGAAAGGTATCCGAAGCACAAGTCCTGTGGTGGTGGGCGACCTGGTCTTTCTGGATCTGAATCACGATGCTACGGCTTTCATCACCGATGTCGACGAACGCAAAAATTACATCGTACGCAAAGCCTCCAACCTCTCCAAGCACGCCCACATCCTGGCGGCAAATATCGATCTGGCACTTCTTTGTATCACGGTACGTTATCCGGAAACCACCACGGTGTTTATCGACCGGTTTCTGGTTACAGCTGAGGCATACAGGGTGCCGGTCGTCCTTGTTTTCAATAAAGTTGATCTCTACAACGAAGAAGATATCGAGTACCTCCAGGCATTGATCCACCTTTACTCTTCGATCGGCTACCGTTGTGTGACCACATCCACGGTCACCGGTGAGGGACTCAAGGAGATCAAAGAAACCACCCGCGACAAAATTATCTTGCTGGCTGGTCATTCGGGTGTAGGGAAATCGAGTATCATCAATGTTCTCAAGGAGGAGCAGGTGCAAAAAACAGGAGAGATATCCGATTATCATCACAAGGGAATGCACACCACCACCTATTCAGAGATGATTGAACTGAACAACGGTGGTTTTGTCATCGATACACCCGGCATCAAGGGATTTGGCACCATCGATATGGTGCCTGCAGAGGTTTCTCACTATTTTCCGGAAATATTCCGCATGTCGGAGAAGTGCAAATACTACAACTGTATGCACCTGAATGAGCCCGACTGCGCAGTGCGGAAAGCAGTGGAGGATCATTATATCAGTGAAAGCCGCTATCATTCTTATCTGAACATTCTGGACGACACCGGCGACGGCAAATATCGGATATAAACCATGCAGATCAACACCACATTCATCCTGATACTGGAGATACTCTACCTCCTCACGGTGGTAAGTGTGGTGGTGGTGGTGATCTCGGAAAACCGCAACCCCATCAAGACGATGGCATGGGTGATGGCGGTGGTTTTTCTGCCCTTTGTCGGAATCATCTGGTATGCCTTCTTCGGGCAGGATACTACCAAGAAGCATCTCATCTCCAAAAGGATGTACAGCAAGCTGAAAAAGCGTCCCCTCGATGAGATGGAGATACCTGTGGAGATCTTCGTACCCGGAGAGCATGTCAGCCTGGTGAACCTGCTGAAAAACATGGATTACACACCCCTGTTGGGAGGGAACGACGTGAAGCTCTTCACCTCGGGCAAGGAAAAGTTCGATCAGCTTTTTGCCGATATTGAGCAGGCCCGGAATCATATTCATGTGGAGTATTATGTGTTCATGGATGATGAGATAGGTTGTCGATTTCAGGAGGCGCTCATTCGAAAAGCCCGGGAGGGGTTGGAGATACGCATCATTTATGATAGCTTTGGCTCGCGTAAAGCGAAGGAGAAATTCTTTGAAGCATTCCGCATGGCCGGTATTGAAACGGAGCCCTTTCTGAAGCTTACCTGGTCGGCACTCACCTCGCGACTGAACTATCGCAATCACCGGAAAATGGTGATCATTGACGGACGTATCGGCTATATAGGAGGGATGAACGTGGCAGACCGCTATATTAACGGTTGTGAATGGGGGCATTGGCGCGATACCCATGCCCGCATTGAGGGCAAGGGTGTGCAGGGATTGCAGTCGGTCTTCCTCATCGACTGGTATTTTGTTTCCCAAACGCTGATTACCTCACGCAGTTATTTCCCCATGCTTGATAACTTCGGCGAATGCCCCCTGCAAATTGTCAACAGCGGCCCCCTTAGTGAAGAGAATGAAATTTCATATGGCATTACCCAGGCAATATATGAAGCGCGCAAGTCCATTTTCATTCAGACACCCTATTTCCTGCCACCCGACACCATGGTGCATGCTCTGCAGGCCGCGGCGCTGCGGGGAGTAGATGTGCGGCTGATGCTCTCAAAACGATCCGATGTGGCCCTGGCGCAACTGGCTTCGCGCTCTTATTTTAAAGAAATGTTGCATGCCGGTGTAAAAATCTATCAGTATCGCAAGGGCTTTCTGCACGCCAAGATGATGGTCTTCGATCACTCATTGACCCTCATTGGTTCGGCCAATTTCGATTCACGAAGCTTCGATCAGAACTTCGAGGTGGAGGCCTTTATCTACGACGATAAGCTGGCACAACAGGCAGACGATATTTTTACCGAAGATCAGCGCCTTTGTGAGCAGATATCGCTCCGCGAGTGGACAAAACGACCTCTCACAAAACGATTTCTCGAGTCGTTGCTGCGTCTTTTTGCGCCGTTGTTGTAGGGGGCGGGCTTACCACTGATAGTTTAAATTATGGAACGAATTTTTTTAATAGGATATATGGGATCGGGGAAGACTACAGTGGGTAAGCTGCTGGCCAAATCCCTGTCGCTGGAATTTATCGATCTCGATGTCTATATCGAGAACAAACACCGAAAATCAATTGCAACCCTTTTTGAAGAGAAGGGGGAAGAAATGTTCCGAAGAATTGAGAGCCAGGCACTACAGGAGGTGGCCACCTTTGAGGATGTGTTGATTTCCACCGGAGGAGGGGCTCCCTGTTATTTCGACAACATGGCGCTGATGAACCGGGCAGGCATCACCGTCTATATCGAGGCCAGTCCGGAGGAACTGGCTGCGCGGTTACAGGCATCTAAAACAGTGCGACCCCTCATTGCAGGGAAATCACGCGAGGAGCTTATCCCATTCATCAGAGAACATTTGGCACAAAGAGAACGTTATTATCAGCGTGCACATATTGTTTATCCTACCGACCGCATGATCACAAAAAAAGAGATTCATGTAACGGTTCGTGGTATTGAAGAACAAGTAAGAAACAGAAAAAAAACATGATTCTCGATTACCAAAAAAGCACTTCCTTTGTTGTTCGTGAATTGTTGCTAAAAGCAGAAAAACCAAATTTTTCCCTGATAATTGGCATACCCCGTGAGAATCAGGAAGTGGAGAAACGGTTGGCACTTACACCCGAAAGCGTGGCATTGCTGGTTGCGGCAGGATACAGGGTACTGCTTCAAGCCGGTGCCGGACTCACGATCAACTATTCCGACAGTTATTATGCCGAATCGGGGGCAGAGATCGTGGAGACTGCCCGTGCAGTTTTTCAGGCCGATCTCATCCTGAAAGTGCTCCCTCCCACGCTTGCGGAGGTGCAGATGATGCGGCACCGCAGTACCGTCTTTTCGTTTCTATACCTGCACCGACTTACCAAGCCATTGCTGGAGTTGATGCTGGAGAAAAAAATCAGTGCGCTGGCTTATGAACTTATGTATGACGATACCGGTGTATCGCCGTTTGTTACATCGATCTCCGAGATTGAAGGAGCCACTTCCATCACACTTGCCGCAGAGCTGTTAAGCAATGCCCACGGTGGAAAAGGAATTCTTCTGGGTGGCATCCCCGGGATATCACCCACCGAGGTGGTGGTCATTGGCGCCGGTGTGGCCGGTACCATGGCTGCCCGTACAGCTCTGGCGCTGGGAGCCGCCGTAAAGGTGTTCGACGACGACATCCTGAAACTACGCAATATTCGCCATGAGTTGGGAAGCGCGCTCTTCACTTCCACACTTCAACCCAACGTATTGAGAAATGTATTTCGGTCGGCCGACGTGGTCATCGGTGCCATGCAATATATCAACAAAACCCATTTTTACCGCATTTCCGAAGATCTTATCAGGGAGATGAAACGGGGTGCACTGATCATCGACCTGCGCATGACCCAGGGGGGATGTTTTGAAACCACCATGGAGGCTTGTCTACCCGATCACCCGGTTATCTTTGAAAAGCTGGGAGTATTGCATATCTGTGAAATGAGCCTCAGTTCAAGGGTGGCACGGACGGCCTCCATTGCACTAAGCAACATCTTTGTCTCCCTCTTCTCCACCCTGGACGATTGTGGCGGCCTGGCTCATTTTACCCGTTTCGACCGTGGCTTTGCTTCCGGTTTCTACCTGTACGCCGGGAAAATGGTCAACTCCTACGTGGCCAACCATTTCAACTTCCCTGTTGCCGACATCGGCCTCTTTTTGCAGGGCTACTGATATTCATTTTTAACTGTTGTGTATTTCTATCAATTGCATTATTTTCAACAATGTATAACAAAAATATCCGGTACGGGTGGTTAATCGTACCGTTGAACAGGGAGATTGGAGAATTTAGTGTTTATTAATATTTTATGATGCAGCAATTCTCCTTCTTCTGCGTCTGTAGTAATAGTTGATTATCAATATATCTGTAGGTAATAGTAGCATAAAATATGGAAATCAAAATACACAAACTGTTGTATTTAAGCGTGCTGATGTTTCTGTCCGGTTGCAATAGCGATATTTTTATAGAAGATTTTCTTCCCGGAGAAAAAATGGATGTTGCAATTTCGGAAACCGACAATATCAGGGAAATCAATTTTAAGTCTGACAACTGGAGGCTGCTTGAGATTGTTTCTTTTATGGGTGACTCCTTTACTATCGAGTCATATACCCTCGATGGCCAACCCGTCTCTTTTCCTTTCGGTGAAAAAGAACCGGCTATTGTTCATTGCTTAAGCGACTTTATAGATTTTCGTGTTGAGAAAAGAAGCGGTCACAAACTACAATTTACACTCAACGAAAATCTCATGAATGAGGATGTGACAGTGCTGTTAAAAGTCGGCAATGATTACAAAGAACAACAGATCAAGCTCCTGCTGTCGCCCACCCGTAAATATCAGATAGACAGCGTGGTGTATGATTGGGATAAGTTTGTCATCCATGAAGGGTACTTAAAGGAAATGGAATCCATCACCATTGACAACAAGTCTGCATCACCTGTGACCTTTGTGGTTTATCCGTTTCGAAAATCTACGCGTGAAATTCAATTTTATGATCCCATGATAGTTTGGAAAGAAGAACTGTTTAAACGGTTCCTTGGTAGCACTCTTCCTCAAATAATTATCCCTGATCTGGTTGATTCAAAACCTGTATGCAATCAAACCAAAGTTTCCTTTGGGGTTAATTACCAGAAACTTGAAATAAGCTTCGACAAAGAGTTATCCGTAGATGTTACCATTGACGGGTTTGATAAAAGAAAAATATCCGTTTTTAATGTACAGGAGGAATATTCCGTACCTTATAAGGTTTTTATATCCAATCCCAAAACAGACAAAAAAAGTGTTTTTTCAGGAGAACTTCACAGCAGCCGCCCGATAGATTATTTAATCTTTAAAAAAGTGTTGAATGAGGATGAGTAAGAATAAGAGATTACGAAAAATTATCATAAGCTGTTTCGTGCTGATGTTCATTGTTATAGATGTTTTTGCCGATGGAAATGACACCACTTCAAGAAAAATCACACACATGATTGGTGTTGATCTCAGACCCGGATACATATTTCCTACGCATGCATTCTTTAAAGGCTCAAATCAGGCAGGGAGAAGAATACACACCACACTTTCCGGTCATCTGAAGTACGGTTTTAAGTTTTCTGACAATACATATCTGGGCAAGGAATATCCTCACGCCATACAAGGCATCGGAATTGCTTACAATACGTTCCTCAACCCTTCCGAATTGGGAAATCCTCTCAATGTCTATGTTTTCCAAACGTCAAGAATAGCAAGCATTACCACCAACTTGTCATTCGATTATGAATGGAACTTTGGAGCAGCTTTCGGTTGGAAGCAGTATGATGAAGAGAAAAATCCACTCAACATGGTTGTCGGCTCCAAAATCAACGCCTACATTAACCTCGGGTTGCTGTTAAACTGGCAGATCACATCAAACATCAGTCTGCGTGGCGGGGTGGGTGTGACACACTATTCCAATGGAAATACCAGTTATCCCAACTCAGGGGTAAATACAATTGTAGCCTCCATAGGTGTTGCACACTTTTTTGGAAACAATAAAGGAAACAGATTTTCCTATTTCCCATCTCAGAATCACGCATTGAATTCGTATATTACCTATGACCTCATTGTCTATGGTGCTACACGGAAAAAGGGCATCTTCCCTGAAGATCAAAGCCCGATGCTAGTTCCCGGCTCGTTTGGAATTGCAGGATTGAACCTCAATCCATTATATCATTTCAGCAATTATTTCCGTGCCGGTATTTCTCTCGATCTGCAGTATGATGAAAGTGCCAACATCGGCAAACATATAGCCAATACATATATTCCTTCTGAGCCTGAAGAACTTAGGTTCTACAGGCCTCCCTTCAGGGAACAGTTTTCGGCAGGGCTCTCACTGCGTGGGGAAATTGTCATGCCCATCTTCTCAATTAACCTGGGTATTGGAAAAAACTTTTTGTGCAAGGGAGATGATACGAACTCATTTTACCAGACCTTTGTGCTTAAGACCCATATTACGCATAACATATTCCTACATACGGGCTATCAGTTATATCGTTTCAAAGAGCCGAATAATTTGATGATGGGACTTGGTTATCGATTTAGTGCCAGATAAACAAGGAAATAATGTTTGCTTATTCCCGTCGACCGGCATGACAAGCACAGATACACACGGACACGAGTAAAGAAGGAAAACCTACCATGATCTTTTCCTGCGTAGCGTCAGATACCAGATAAAGAGGATGCTTCCCTTGAACAGGGAGGTGATGGTGATGGCCCACCATACGCCAGTCACGCCAATGCGGGCACCCAGGAAGAGGGCCAGAGGAATGCGCAGCGTATTGAAGAGGATGCTGACGATAGCCGGCGGTGTGGTCTTGCCCAGGCCGTTGAACATGCCCTGCGTGGTGATCTCCAACATCATAAAGAGCTGAGAGAACCCCAGAATCATCAGGTAGTTACCCCCAGCCACATAGGCTTCCCGCTCCTGTACGAAAAGAGAGAAAATCTCTTCCCCGAGCCCTACAAATGCCACAGTCACCACAACGCCCAATGCACCCATCATCAGCAATGTATACCGGAAAGCGCGTGTGGCTCGCTGCATCTTGCTGGCTGCATAGTTCTGTGCCACAAAGCTCCCCAGTGCCGTGGAGAAGCCGTTGGAGGTGTTCCAGGTGATTCCCTCAACCTGGCCACCGATAGACTGGCTGGTGATGCCGAGGTGCCCGCCGTAGACCGAAGCGGTGCGGGCCAGGTTCATGTTGATGAAGGCAAAGTAGACATTCATTGCCGCCACCGGTAGCCCCAGTTTCAGGATGTTGAGCGTATACTTTTTGCGGGGGCGGACTAAAAACCGGAAGCGACCCAGCAGACCGTTCTTCCGTTTCAGATGCAGGACAAATAGCAACAGTACCAACCCTTGCGACAAGATGGTGGCCAGCGCAGCCCCTTTTACACCCATCGCCGGAAAAGGGCCCAGGCCAAAGATCAGCAGTGGATCGAGGATGATGTTGCACACCAGCCCGGTGGCATTGAAATAAAAGGGAATATCACTCCGCCCGGAGCCGATATAAATGCCCGAAAAGTTGAGAATAAGGAACATAACCGGTATGCCCACTGCAACGATACGCAGATAGCCAGCCGCCACTGTCGAGATGCTGCTCTCCAGGTTGTAAAAAGATACATAAGGGTGGGGGAAGAGGAAGAAAACGAAACCGAAGATGAATCCAAGCATCAGTGCGATGGTCGTGGTGTGCGAAGCATAGGTCGATGCCAGTTCTGGACGGCGTGCGCCAATAGATTGTCCGATGGAAATCTCGGCACCTACCTTGGAGATCAGCGCCACGGAGTTCATCATCCACATCAGCATACCCACGGAGCCCACGGCAGCCACCGACTTACTCCCCAGCTTCCCTATCCACAGGATGTCCACCAGGTTGTAGGCCATTTGTATAAAGCTGATTGCCATCAGCGGGAGTGCCAACGTGGTCAGCTGTCGGAATATACTTCCCTTTGTCAGATCACGCAGGGAAGACTTGTTTGTTGCAGTTTTTTTCACCGCTATTAAGGGTCCGATTGATGATAAAAAAGGGAGTAACAACAAACGTTACTCCCCTGATTTATTAGATAAGAGGAAGTGGAGATCTCCCGCTGATAGCGAAATAATAATCTCCTCTCCTCTTTTAGAGCGGAAGACGGGGCTCAAACCCGCGACCCTCAGCTTGGAAGGCTAATGCTCTATCAACTGAGCTACTTCCGCAATTTCAATATGCCAATGTGACTAATATGCTAATTTGCCAATTGGCATATTGGCACATTGAATAATTGGCTCATTAGGTTGTGGGCAGTGATGGATTCGAACCACCGAAGGCGTAAGCCAGCTGAGTTACAGTCAGCCCCATTTGGCCACTCTGGTAACTGCCCTTTTTTTGTGCTGCAAAGATACGATAAATTATTGATATTTCTCTTTGATGGCGATCATTTTTAAAGCGGTAATGGCCGCTTCATCTCCTTTATTTCCGTGTCTGCCGCCTGCCCTTGCTTTTGCCTGATCGAGCGTATTGGTGGTGAGTAAGCCAAAGATCACCGGAACATCCTGTGTGAGATTTAATTGCGTTGTACCGTCGGTGACACTTTCGCAGACAAAGGTGAAATGAGGTGTCTCTCCCTGTATGACACATCCCAGTACAATCACGCTGTCCAGGTTGCCTTTCGCGATCAACATTTTCGCACCATAGGTTAGTTCAAAGCTCCCGGGTACATATTCGATTACGATGTCATCGAGGGAAACACCAAATTTCAGTAGTGTGTCGGTGGTTCCGCGCAGCAGATTCGCCGTAACGGAAGAGTTCCATTCCGAGACCACAATGCCAATTCGTTTGCCTTGTCCCGACGGAACCTGTTTCGGATCGTATATTGAGAGATTATTCAGTTGGGTTGCCATGTTTTATTTCGATTCTTTCAGCAGCTCGGCCTGTGTGATGTATTTGTCGGCTTCCTGTGCTTCAGGACTGTTGATATATTGTTCTTTAATTTTGGTGAAGGTCTCTATGGCCTTGTCATAATCTGCAAGACCCAAGTAGACTTCGCCCACTTTTTTCAAGTAAATGGGGGTCAGCATCTGGTCGTTGGCCAGTTTGGCAGCCTTCTGAAAAGACGATATCGCTTCAGCGGTTTTGCCCATGTTGATGTATACATCTCCCATGGCACCTGCGATGGCTGGTGTAATGAGCAGGTCGCCTCCCTTGAATTTCTTCAGATGCTCGAGTGCCTTTTCGTTGTTGCCAAGCCTGCTGTATGAAATACCAGTATAGGCGTGTGCCAGGTCGGCAGTGCGGGTACCCTTGTACTGGCTGATCACCGATTCAAAACCAAGGTAATCGTTGCCATTACCAAAAAGTGCCAGGGAGTCTTCTCCTTCCTGGAAATAACGCTCACCCTTGAAGATGGCTGTCTGTGCTTTCTCGTTGCGGGGCACCTTATATAAATAGTGGTATGCCAGGAACGCTCCTACCAACACAACAACGATGAGCAAACCTGTTAAGATGGTTCTCTGATTTTTTTCCAGAAACTGTTCAGAAGTGGTTAAAACTTCACCGATATTTTCAAAATTCTTCTCGGCTTTCGACTCGTTTGTTTTTTTTGCAGACATGATCGTAAAAAAATGTGACGTTATTTTTTAGAGATGCAAAAGTAATGGTTTTTACATGATAAATAAAATTTAAAGCCTGTTTTTTCTCAAAACCAACCGCCGGATTAATCTTTTTCGTACGTTTGCAGTCTTATAAGCAGTTACTGATTGGTTTTTTTCGGAAGAATGAAGAGTTGTTGTAACAAAAATGCTCTTTAATCCGTCTAAAAGAAAGAAACAAAAAAATGATACAGATGAAGAAGAGAAAACATTTGCCAGTATACGTTCTTGCGTTGATGATGTTGTTTGTGAGCTTTTTCTCCCTTGAAGGACAAATTGATGCAAACTTTGCGAGTGTGCCGGTGGTAAACGGGAAGGTGGTTTTTGAACAGTTTCTCCCCGTCGACCAGACTGGCAACGCCAATCAACGTTACGCAAAACTGCAAAACTGGGCAAAAAAAACATTTGCCGGCAATCCCCTCCTGTCAGGCATTCGTTACGACGACAAAGCACAAAGTATTACTGTGAGCTCGAAGGCGGAGTTACTTCTGCCCGCAAACAGCGCCGGAGTGCAGGAGAAAATGATCATGAGTTATCGTTTCGATGCAACCATCACCAACGCCGGCTGTCTTCTTGTGGTACGCGATATCACCTACCAGCCTGCTAAAAAAGAATCGGGTTCATTCTTTCCGAAAATTTACCCGGCCGAGGAGACCATTACAGATCAGGCTGTAGCAGCTAACGGCATTGAGCGCGAGCTGAGAAACAACCTTCGAAAAGAGACGCTCTTGTTGCTCAACAAGCTCAATACCGATCTGTCGCAAGCGTTTTAAGCACCGGTTCGAAAGAACTGCTCCGACTGAAGCAGCTGATTTTGTCAAAATTATAACGAAATTTATTTGCCGGAAACTTTGGTAAATTAAAAATATATACTTAATTTTGCGCCCTGATTTGTCGGGAAGATTGCGTTCCGAACTGAAATAAAACAATAAATACACAATATAGCAATGTCTAAGATTTGTCAAATAACAGGAAAAAGAGCAATGGTTGGCAACAACGTTTCTCACTCTAACAAGAAGACGAAACGCAAATTCAACGTCAATTTGTTCACGAAAAAGTTTTATTGGGTGGAAGAAGATTGCTGGATCAGCCTGAGCATCTCGGCATCCGGATTGCGCACCATCAATAAAATCGGATTGGATGCAGCCTTGAAACAAGCTGCTGCGAAAGGATTTTTAAACGCATAAAGAGAAGGAGATAGCAGCAATGGCAAAGAAAGCAAAAGGGAACAGGGTGCAGGTGATTCTGGAATGTACAGAACACAAAGAGAGCGGTATGCCCGGCACATCCCGTTATATTACCACCAAAAACAGGAAGAATACTACTGAACGCCTCGAATTGAAGAAATACAATCCGGTGCTCAAGAAAATGACTGTTCACAAAGAAATCAAGTAAAAACAGGATAAACTATGGCAAAGAAAGCAGTTGCGGGATTCCGCGATAAAAATACCACCACCGGTCGCAGTCACACCAAAGTAATTAAAATGGTGAAATCACCTGAAACGGGTGCCTACAGCTTTAGAGAAGAGATGATTCTGAACGACCAGGCAAAGGATTATTTTTCGAAATAAAGATTGACTGTTGTGTTTTCCGTGCTCGACCGTGAACAATCACTTTTATCAAAGGTCGGTTTGACGGAAAGTGCGTTAAAAATATGTAAAAGCTTCCCTGTGCCACAACGCAGGGAAGTTTTTTATTGACTATTTTGTAGATTTGCAGATGATTCGTTGTCTGCTTCAGGCTAACCATATGGGAATTCAATAGGCATTCATCGTTTAAATATCCACTGCTTTATGGGTTTTTTTGACAGGTTCTCGAAAGGGAAAAAAGAAACACTCGACAAGGGTCTTGAAAAAACAAAGGAAAACTTTTTCTCGAAGATTACCCGCGCTGTAGCTGGTAAATCGAAAGTCGACGACGACGTGCTCGACCAGCTTGAGGAGGTGCTGGTGACCTCCGATGTGGGGGTGGAAACTACACTCAAGGTGATTGAACGCATCGAGGAACGCGTGGCACGTGATAAATATGTGGGCACAGACGAGCTCACAGCGATTCTGCGCGATGAGATCGTCAGACTCCTTACCGAAAATAACAGCGACGACCTGGCTGATTTTGCTGTACCCGCCGGAAAAAAGCCCTATGTAATCATGGTCGTCGGTGTCAACGGAGTGGGGAAGACCACTACCATTGGAAAGCTGGCAAACCAGTTTAAGCAGAGAGGCCTATCTGTCTACCTGGGCGCCGCCGATACCTTCCGTGCCGCCGCCGTGGAGCAGCTCGATATATGGGGGCAAAGAGTGGGTGTGCCTGTGGTGAAGCAAAAAATGGGTGCCGACCCCGCCTCTGTGGCCTTCGACGCGCTCAGTTCAGCGAAATCGCACGACGCCGACGTGCTGATCATTGATACTGCCGGCCGCCTACACAACAAAATAAATTTGATGAACGAGCTCACCAAGATCAAAAATGTGATGAGCAAGATCGTACCCGATGCACCCCACGAGGTGCTCCTTGTGCTGGATGGTTCCACCGGACAGAACGCCTTTGAGCAGGCCAAACATTTCACCGCTGCAACCGAAGTGACCGCACTGGCTATCACCAAGCTCGACGGAACCGCCAAAGGAGGCGTGGTTATTGGAATCTCCGATCAGTTCAAGATACCGGTAAAGTATATCGGACTGGGTGAAGGCATCAACGACCTGCAGGTATTCCGAAGAAAAGAGTTCGTCGACTCTCTGTTTGGAGCGTAGACCCCAACCTCCCTCCCCGGTCACTCATTGTGCCGCTCTTTTACATACAACCGGTATCTGCCCTAAGATAATTACATATATGATTAAAAACAAGATAGATGTTGTCACATTGGGTTGTTCCAAAAACCTGGTCGACTCAGAGTTGCTCATGCGCCAGTTGGTGGCCAACGGCTACACCGTAGCGCATGACCCCGAGGAAGCACGGGGCGACATTGCCGTGATCAACACCTGTGGTTTTATTGGCGATGCCAAAGAGGAATCCATCAACATGATCCTTTCCTTTGCCGAAGCCAAAAAAAGAAACAAACTCAAAAAACTCATCGTCATGGGTTGCCTCTCCGAACGCTACCGCAAGGAGCTGTCGGAGGAGATTCCCGAGGTGGATTTGTTTTATGGCAAATTCGACTGGAAAAACCTGATTGCCGACCTGGGTAAATCATATTACAAGGAACTGGAATACGACCGATCTCTCTCCACCCCTCCCCATTATGCCTATCTGAAAATCTCGGAAGGATGTGACAGAACCTGCTCCTACTGTTCCATACCGCTGATCACCGGGAAATACAAGTCACGCTCCATAGAGGATATAACCCAAGAGGTGCGGCAACTGGTAAGCAAGGGAGTAAAAGAGTTTCAGTTTATCGCCCAGGATCTGACCTATTACGGACTCGATCGCTACAAATCGATGAAACTGCCCCAACTGGTGGAAGAGGTGTCAGACATACCTGGTGTGGAGTGGATCCGGTTGCACTATGCCTATCCGGCACACTTTCCAACCGACCTGATGCGCGTGATGCGCGAAAGAAACAACGTGTGCAACTACCTCGACATCGCCCTGCAGCACATAAGCGACCACATGCTGAAAACCATGCGGCGCAATATCAGCAAACAGCAGACCATCGACCTCATCCAACAGCTCCGGGAAGAAGTACCGGGCATCCACCTGCGCACCACCTTGATGGTGGGTCATCCCGGAGAGACGGAAGCCGACTTTGAGGAGTTGCTCGCATTTGTGAAGGAAACCCGTTTCGAACGACTCGGGGCGTTCCCCTATTCGCACGAGGAGGACACCTACAACGACAAACATTATACCGATGACATACCTGCCGTTGTGAAGCAGGAAAGAATGGAATGCCTCATGGAGGTGCAGGAGGAGATTGCCCTCCAGCTGAACGAAGCAAAAGTGGGACAGACCCTGCGTGTGATCATCGACAGGGAAGATCCCGATTATTACGTAGGACGTACTGAGTTCGATTCACCCGAAGTGGATGGAGAGGTACTGATATCAAAAGAACGACCCCTGACGGTTGGTAATTTTTATGAGGTCTCAATCCACGATGCCTTGCCCTTCGACTTGCTCGGCGAAGTGAATTGAGCAAAACTTTTTATCGCATGACACACGAAGACCTTATTGCCCATCTTACACAACAACTTGGTTGGTCGAATGATACGGTCTCAGCAGCCCTCGATGCGCTGATTGCCGTATTGAAATCGGAACTGGATGATAACAAAACCGTGACCATCGATGATTTTGGAAAATTCCTTGTCCGTAACTACCCCGAATATATCCTCAGAGACGGGGAGACCAATGAACGATACCTTATGCCTCCCGCCCTGGAGGTGGAGTTTGAAGGGGAAGTGTCCCTCACGGGTGAAGAAACTTCACCTCTGTCCCTTTGTTTTACGCCGGAGGATGCACTGAATGAATTTGTTAACAGCGCTTTCTCACCCTTCGAACCGGTCCTCATCAACGAAGGGGCCGATTTCCCCGGCCTGCAGGAAGTGCTAGACAAAGAGGTAGACGAAGAAGTAGACGAAGAAATGGATGAAGTGGTGGACGAAGTGCTGGATGCCAAGAAGCAGGAAGTGGAGGACGAAAATATCACCCCACAACATGCGGTAGCCGAAGAGAGGGAAGAAACCCTCCAGGTTGAAGAACCCAAGCCGGTGGAGGTGGTGAAGGATAGGAGCAATCCACCTCCTCTTCGGAGAAAGAAGAAAGGAAAAAAGTCATCCTCTGTTTGGATTCCCATTGCGGGAGGTATGGCAGTTGCATTGGCTGTTCTTTTTTTTTTCAGGGGGGGAGAGCCGGCAAAAAGTGAAGTAAGTGACCTGTCGCCTTCAATACCCATGACAAAAAAGGTGACCATGGAGTCTCCGGTTGTCGAAGATCCGGTCGACGAGGTCTTGCCGCAAACGCCGATCAGTACGCTTCCCCAGGAAGCAACGAGGGTGCGCCTCACCCAAGGGAAAACGTTGCGGATACTGGCATTGGAGCTGTTCGGAAGTCGCGAGTTTTGGATTTATATCTATCTGGAAAACAAAGAACAAATTATTAACCCCAACCAGGTACCTGTCGGACTGGAGCTGATCGTCCCCGATCAAGCAAAATACGGTATCGATGCCAATGATCCCCGTTCCGTGCTCAAAGCAAAAGAAATGAGCAAAAACGTCTTGGGGGCGTCATAGAAGAACTTGCATTTTTAAAAAAAAATTAAAATAGTTTAATCACCGCTCCATCACATAAGATAAAAGGTGTATATTTGAATTTATTTTAATAAAAAGTATCTATTTATAAAAAATATGTATCATGAAAGTTAAAAAGAACCTCTTGTGGGTGCTTGTGCTCACCCTGCTTACGGCATGCCATGCCGATTCGTTCAAAGGATCCCAAAAAGATGACTCTTCCCGTTATGTCATTCAAACAGAGGTACCCGCACGTCCCGCAGGACAACAGGATGTGCTCGGTCTGGTAACACCTGCAATCGACACGGTGAGAGTTGGTTTTATTGGTCTCGGCATGCGGGGCCCAGGTGCTGTGAAACGGTTTACATACATCCCCGGCACCCGGATCGTCGCCCTGTGTGACCTGCATCCCGACAGGGTGGAGAAAGCACAGACCATTCTCGACAAGGCAAGCCTTCCCCGCGCGGCTGCATACAGCGGAAGTGAAGATGCCTGGAAAGAACTCTGTCAGCGCGACGACATCGACCTGGTGTATATCGCTACCGACTGGAAACATCATGCCGAAATGATGATTTACGCCATGGAACAGGGCAAACATGTGGCCTGTGAGGTGCCCTCAGCCATGTCACTCGAGGAGATCTGGGCGATCGTCAACACGGCCGAGAAAACGCAAAAACATGCCATGCAGCTGGAGAACTGCGTGTATGATTTCTTTGAACTCACCACACTGAATATGGCACAGCAAGGCGTTTTTGGAGAAGTGCTTCATGCCGAAGGTGCTTACATCCACAATCTGAAGGACTACTGGGAAAGTTACGATGGCGACTGGCGACTGCAATACAACAAGGAGTTCCGGGGCGACGTATATGCCACACACGGTATGGGACCTGCTGCACAGATCATGAATCTGCATCGTGGAAATAAGATGAATACGCTGGTGGCCATGGATACCAAACCGGTGAATATTCCCGAATACCTGATTGAAGAACGGGGAATGGAACGCGACAGTGCTTATCAGTTTGCAAATGGCCAGCATACCATGACCATGATCCGCACCGAGAACGGGAAGACCATTCAAATCCAACACGATGTGGCTTCACCGCGACCCTACAGCCGCATGTACCAGGTGAGTGGCACAAAAGGTTTTGCCAACAAATATCCGAAAGAAGGATATGCGCTGGAGGCTGAGATGCTAGATGAGAGTATAGCCCCCAACCACGAAAACCTCAATGCACACAGCTTTGTGCCGGATGAGGTGAAAGATGCCTTGATGACGAAATATAAACACCGCATTCACCAGGAACTTGAAGAAAAAGCCAAAGAAGTGGGTGGCCACGGAGGAATGGATTTCATCATGGATTATCGGTTGATCTACTGTCTGAGAAATGGCCTTCCGCTTGATATGGACGTATATGACCTGGCAGAATGGTGTTCGCTCGCCGAACTGAGCCGCATCTCCATTGAGCACAACAGCGCAGCAGTGGAAGTACCTGATTTTACCCGGGGAGGGTGGAACAAAATTCAGGGATTCAAACATGCGTTTATTGACTAATTGTAGGGGAGTATTCCGCTCATTCGCCGTATCATCTCCAAATATAGTCCATATCTGGTCCTAATATACTCCTAATATACTCCTAATATACTCCTAATGTATTAGGGTCGGATAGGGTTTATGATAGAACAAAAAGCGGGTGAAAACCCGCTTTTTATTATCAGGATGAGACTCATCCTGAAAGTGAAATAATTTTTCCAGAATCGCATCTTAATAAGTGAAAGGTTTCAGCTGATTGCAATTTTTTTTTGTATATTTGAGGATACCATTCGTAATGCGTTAATAGAGTATTCACCATGAAGAGAATTCTCCTTCTAATTGATTATTCCAGTGAGTTTAGCCGCCGTATTCTCAAGGGATTGATCCAGTATTCCAAAGAATATGGCCCCTGGATATTTTATCGCTTACCCGATTATTACAAGACTCTTTACGGAAAAGAGGGGGTCATTCAATGGGCAAAAGACTGGAAAGCAGATGCCATTGTGGCGCGATGGGATCACGAGGGAACCAATCTACTGGAGAGTCTGGAAATACCCATTGTTTTGCAAAATTACCGCGAACGCAGTTCCTATTTCTCCAATCTGACAGGTGATTATTTTGGCACCGGTGAAATGGCTGCCAAATTCTTTATCAAGCGGCGCTACAAAAATTTCGCCTTTTACGGCAATAAGGAGGTCATATGGTCGTGTGAGAGGGCAGAAGGTTTTCGTAAACAGGTGGAAAAAGTAGGAGGAAGCTATTCTTATTTTGAAAGTGAAAGCTTGAACGGAGAGCAATGGAGCACCAGTTATGTCGAACTGGATGAATGGCTCCTTTCTCTGCCAAAACCGGTGGGACTGTTTGCCTGTGATGACAGTTTTGCACTACAGGTTTCGGAGATATGCAAGATCAACAACATTCGTATTCCGCAGGACATATCTCTTTTGGGTGTAGACAACGATGAATTGATCTGTAACCTGTCGGATCCTCCAATATCCTCTATCGTGCTGGATGTGGAGAAAGGAGGGTACGAAGTGGGACGTCTTATCGATCAGTTAATCAGTGGACAGCGGCAGGAACCGTCTAATATTGTGATTCGACCTAACCGGTTTGAATTGCGTAAGTCAACAGAAAGATATAATATCGCAAACGAGTACATCTCAAGAATCGTACATCATATTGAGGAGAATTATACAGAAGAAATTAGTATCGACGAACTGACCCGTTTGGTTCCCCTGTCGCGTCGGAATTTTGAGATTAAGTTCAAGGAGGAAATGGGGACCTCCATTTATCAATTTATCCTGCACTGCAGGATTGAGTATTTTGCCAATCTTTTACTTACGACCGATCTTCCTCTCTTCGACCTGGCGTTACAATCGGGTTTCAACGACAGTAAAAATATCTCCCGGATTTTTAAAAAGATTAAAGGGTTTACTCCCATCGAATATCGCAGTAAATTCAAGGATGTTGACATAACCAACGTTTTTTGAAGAGAGCTATTCGCTTTTAAAGCATTTCTTGAAAATATAAAAAATAATTTTGTGTTTCAATTTATTGAAGCATCACTCTTTTATTGTTAATAATTACTGAAACATGAGCACTATACCTCAAATGAAACAAGTCCAAGATAAGAGCATCACAATCAAGTCGATGATAATTCTGGCAATTCTTTTTTTTATTTTCGGTTTGGTTTCGTGGGTTAATACTATATTAATCCCCTATTTCCAGTTAACCCTCCAATTGTCTAATTTTCAGTCTTATCTGGTTACCTTTGCCTTCTATATTGCTTATCTGGTAATGGCTATACCCTCTTCCTTCCTGTTGAATAAGGTGGGATATAAAAAGGGAATGATGTTCGGATTGTGGTGTATGGCAATAGGTGCATTCCTTTTCGTGCCGGCAGCTTATTGGCGCATCTATCAAGTATTTCTGCTGGGACTCTTTTTGCTGGGTGTTGGACTTGCCATTCTCCAATCGGCTGCCAACCCCTACGTAACCATTGTCGGTCCCATAGAGAGTGCGGCAAAACGAATGAGCATTGTCGGTACCGGTAATAAACTGGCCGGTGTTATTGCCAACCTGATTTTTGCTACCGTCGTTATCCGGGAATCCGACAAGGTACTGATGCGTGAAATAGAGGCCGGAGCTTATTCCGGTGAAGGGCTGGAAAACGCACTGGATGTCTTGATCAGAGGGGTCATGACGCCTTACCTCATTTTAGCCGTTGCACTGTTCATCTTCGGTATTATGATCCGCTATTCGGTTTTACCTGAAATAGATCCCAAAGTGGTCAATAAGCGATCTGCCGAAGATGAAAATTCGCACAAATCCATCTTTCAGTATCCGGGATTAATCTTGGGTGTTGTAGCCATGTTCTTTCATATAGGTACCCAGATGATTGCATTGGGAACAAGTATCCAGTACGCCGGAACGATGGGAGAAAGCCTCGCAGGCCCGGCTAAAAACATTCCTTCCTATACGATGTCTCTGACGTTTATCGGCTATTTCCTGGGGATTGTACTTATTCCCAAATACATTAAACAAAAAAATGCTCTCCTGATTTGTAGCGCCATTAATTTAATTTTTTCGATCCTGATTATAACCACCTCCGGGACTGTCAACATTCTTGGAATGACCACCGATATCTCCATCTGGTATCTGGTAATGATGGGACTCCCGAATGCATTGCTATACGCAGGTATTTGGCCATTGGCAATCAACGGATTGGGAAAACACACAAATCTGGGCTCTGCATTCCTTGTCATGGCTCTCAGTGGTAGTGCCATCATGCCAATCGTTTATAACTCCTTTGTTGAGCTGAATGCTCACTTATCTGCTTTTGAAGCAATGAAAACGGCCTATTGGATCCTGATCCCCTGTTTTGCCTACATTGTCTGGTACGCTCTTCTGGGGCATAAGATAAAATCCTGGAAACCGAGCAAAAATGAAAGGTGAAGTAACCCTTTCTGATAAATTCATTTCTTAAAATTAACTTGAATATGAAGAATCGAATAATCATAAAGAACGGAAAAGTAATTTTTCCGGATAAAATTGAGGAAAATTACTCGGTCGTATGTGAAAATGGGAAGATAGTTGATATCCTCCATGATGAAGATATTTCCATCGATGAGAATGACCTTGTCATAGATGCCAAAAACAAATATGTTGCTCCTGGTTTTATTGATATCCATACCCACGGCGGAGGGGGCCATGACTTTATGGACGGCACGGTCGAAGCCTACCTGGGTGCAGCTGAGACGCATGCCAAGTACGGGACTACGGCTTTGTTACCCACAACGCTGACAAGTACCTTCGAAGAGCTGTTAAAAACATTCTCAATTTACAAAGAGGCGGTCAGCAGAAATTCCAAAGGGGCAAAGTTTCTCGGACTGCATCTGGAAGGGCCTTATTTTGCCTACAACCAGCGAGGGGCGCAGGATCCCAAATATCTGAGGAATCCTGAACCGGAAGAATATAATAAAATCTTATCGGCATCGGATGATATTGTTCGGTGGAGTCTGGCACCAGAGCTTCCCGGTGCATTGGAATTCGGGAAAGTGCTGGCTTCAAAAAATATTCTAACCTCCGTCGCACACAGTGATGCCATCTATGAAGAAGTGCTGGAAGCCTTCAACTCGGGTTTTAACCATGTGACCCATCTCTACTCAGCGATGTCTTCCGTGACCCGCAGAAATGCATTTCGCTATGCGGGCGTGCTGGAAGCCGCCTATCTGATCGATGATATGACAGTGGAAATCATTGCGGATGGAGTACATCTGCCAAAATCGCTCCTGCAGTTTGTCTATAAATTTAAGGGCGCCGATAAAACGGCTTTGTGTACCGATTCCATGCGGGGAGCGGGAATGCCGGACGGTGAATCTATTTTGGGTAGTATAGAAAAAGGTCAAAAGGTGATCATCGAAGACGGTGTTGCCAAGCTTCTCGACCGTACCGCTTTTGCAGGAAGTGTGGCTACAACTGACCGACTGGTGCGTACCATGGTAGAGGTAGCAGAAGTTCCTTTGCTGGACGCTGTCAAAATGATGACGTTAACACCCGCACGCATCATGCAAATTGATAAGCAGAAGGGTTCTATTGAAAAAGGGAAGGATGCAGATATCGTTATTTTTGATGATCATATTCATGTTTCACACACAATCTTAGAAGGAAATGTCATATTCAGAAACGAAAGGTAGTAAAGTGATCTCTTTTAGAAAAGAGAATTTGGAGGTTAGGATATTCTCTTCCCGTGAAGAGATGGGGGAATTTGCAGCATATGATGTGGCTGCAAAGATAAATGAGCTCTTGAAGAAAAAAGCAGTGATCAATATGATCTTTGCCGCTGCACCTTCACAGAGTGATTTTTTAAAAGTATTGCGCAGCGATCCTTCCATTGACTGGAGCCGTATCAACGCGTTCCATATGGATGAATACATCGGGCTCGACAAAGATGCACCCCAGGGATTCGGTAATTTGTTAAAAAGAGAAATCTTTGGTCTGGTGCCTTTCAAAACAGTCAATTATATCAATGGATCGGCAGCCGATCCCGAAAAGGAATGTGTACGTTATGCGACATTGTTGAATGAAAACCCGGTTGACATTGTTTGCCTGGGTATCGGAGAAAACGGACATATTGCTTTCAATGACCCCTCGGTAGCCGATTTTAACGACCCGAAACTGGTGAAGGTGGTTAATCTGGAGCAGATCTGCAGGCAGCAACAGGTGAATGACAACTGTTTCACAGCAATCGAACTGGTTCCAGAGAAAGCCTTTTCTCTCACCATTCCGGCCCTGATGAGGGCATCATATATGTTCTGTATTGTACCTACTCTTTTCAAAGCAGAAGCAGTACGTAAAACGCTCAACGATGCGGTGTCGGAAAAATGCCCGGCAACGATCCTGAGAACAAAAGAGGATGCGTTTTTGTATTTGGATGCTGACAGTGCATCATTATTGAATAATTAATACATACAACAATGAAGACAAGAACAATCTTATTTACACTGATCTTTGCAATAGGATCTTTGTTTATCCTTTCAGCACAGGAAACGATAAAAATAGGAATTATCGGATTGGATACCTCTCATGCCATCGCATTTACGAAGTTACTCAACGGAGAGTCCAAAAATGATAAATACAGCAAATTCACTATAGTAGCTGCTTATCCTTATGGATCCAAAACAATCAAGTCGAGTTATGACCGTATTCCCGGATACATCGAGCAGGTTAAAGCATTGGGTGTTGAGGTGGTACCCTCTATTGAAGAGCTTCTTAAAAAAGTTGACTGTGTAATGCTGGAAACCAATGATGGTAATCTTCATCTCGAACAGGCAAACGAAGTGTTCAAATCGGGAAAAATCATGTTTATCGATAAGCCGTTGGGTGCATCACTTGCTCAGGCTATTGCTATCTATGAACTGTCAAAACAGTATAATGTTCCGTTTTTCTCTTCTTCTTCACTTCGTTATGTTCCACAAAATCAGGATCTGAGAAATGGAAAATTCGGAAAAGTGTTGGGAGCAGACTGCTATTCTCCCCATAAGCCGGAACCTTCTCATCCCGATTTTGGCTGGTACGGTATTCACGGTGTGGAAACACTTTTTACCGTGATGGGTACCGGTTGTGAATCCGTTAGCAGGATGTCAAGTGACAGTACCGATGTAGTAGTTGGTAAATGGGCAGATGGCCGTATTGGCACATTCAGAGGTCTGCAACAGGGTAAATCAATCTACGGAGGTACCGCTTATACGGCCAAGGGAGCAGTTCCTGTTGGCCCCTATCAGGGATATGAGGTGTTACTGGATGAGATACTGCATTTTTTTGATACCCGCATTGTCCCAATCTCAGAAAAAGAGACCATTGAGATATTTACCTTTATGGAGGCATCCAATCAGAGTAAGAAGAAAGATGGAAAAATTATCTCCATGGAAGATACTTACAAAAAAGGTCTGAAGGACGCACATAAACTGATACGTCGTTTGTAACAAATAGTATGATGAAATTCAGTTGGGCACTTATTTGTACGGTATTTCTCATGATCTCGTGCGGGTCAAAAGAAAAAAGCAACAATGAAAATATGACATTTACGGGTGAAGAAGGAGAGGTTAAGCTGATCGTTTTTGCTCCTGGACACTTTCATGCGAGTCTGCTTCAAAAAGAGAGGTTACCCCAGGTAAATGATACCGTATTTGTTTATGCTCCTGACGGACCTGAAACTGATCAATATCTGAAAAATATTGATCAGTATAATTCCCGAAAGGAAAATCCGACAAGCTGGAATGTGAATCTCTACCAGGAAGATGATTTCTGGGACAGGATGCTCAGTGAAAAGAGAGGAAATGTGGTGGTGCTCTCCGGCAAAAATCAGGATAAAACAGAGTATATTTTAGGTTCAGTAAAAAATGGATTAAATGTACTGTGTGATAAACCAATGGCCATCAATCAATATGATTTTATATTGCTTGAGCAGGCATATTCCTATGCCGAAGCCAACGACGTGATTCTCTACGATATGATGACGGAACGGTACGAGCTGCTCAATTTGATTGAGAAAGAATTGATCAATAATTCCAATCTTTTTGGATTCCTGGATGAGGGTACTCCAGAAGACCCGGCCATTGTGATGAATAGTGGACATCATTTCTACAAGGATGTATCGGGCGTGCCCACAATTCGTCCGGCGTGGTATTATGACGTTGAACAACAGGGTGAGGGGATTGTTGATGTGACGACCCATTTGATTGATCTGGTTCACTGGAAATGTTTTCCTGACATGGTGATCAATTATCAGAACGATGTAAAACTAACTGATGCGGAAAGATGGCCCACAGAAATCTCATTGGAGCAGTTCTCCAAATCAACGGGGGAGATCTCCTTTCCTGATTATCTCAGCAAATACATAATTGATGATACGTTACTTGTATATGCCAATGGGATTATCCGGTATAAAGTGAAGAATGCAAATGTTGAACTCAAGGTGAACTGGGATTTCTATGGTCCTAATCATGGTGCTGACACTTACAGTTCTATTGTAAGAGGAACGAAAGCTTCCACAATCATGTTGCAGGGTGAAGAACAGAATTTTACCCGTCAGCTTTATGTAAGGAAAGGAGATAACATAAATAATGAGGAATTCATCGGTAATTTGCAAAAAGCAGTGGCTGACTTACAGGGAAAATACCCATTTGTCTCGTATAGCCAGACAGAAGATGACGCATCACTCTATTTAATCGATATTCCTACCGAAAACAGAACAGGACATGAATCGCACTTTAAAAATTTAGCAGAGTCTTATTTTGGTTTTCTGGTAAACAGGAACCTTCCCGAGTGGGAGGTCCCCAATACGATCACTAAATATTACATCACAACAAAAGCACTTGAAATTGCCCAGTCTAAGTAGATGAGAAGTTCGTTTGATCAATATTTTGATGATTCACAGGTGTTCCACGGGTCTCTTACCGAAATAATGGGAACAAGGTTCGACCTTGTCATCGTTGGGAAAAGCAGGGATATATCGGGGATTGTCTGGCAAAGTATGACACGTGAGTTAGAACGACTCGACGCTATGCTGAACAGGTTTGTTCCTTCCACTGAAATATCGGTTATCAATAAAACTGCTTCGACTGGTCCTGTTAATGTGTCGGAAGAGATGTGGGAGATATTGTGCGACTGCAGGACTTATCATCAAAAAACATTCGGTCTTTTCGACATAACACTGAAGGATTTTTCAAAATTGGAGCTTCATGCTGAAGAACGAACTGTTTCATTCCAACAATCGAATATATTTATTGATTTTGGAGGATATGCCAAAGGTTATGCGATGAAACAGTTGAAAGTAATCCTGGAAGAATATAAGGTTGAAAATTGCTTTGTCGATTTTGGAAATAGTGCGATCTTTGCATTGGGACACCATCCATATGGAGATTCATGGAAAGTGAGCATTGAAAACCCTTTTCATAAAGGTGAGATTCTTGGAGAGTTCACGCTGAACAATACAGCGCTTTCTACTTCGGGTAACACCCCTACCTATACCGGACATATTGTCAATCCTCTCAGTGGTAAAAAGATAGAAGAGAGAGTAATGCTTTGTGTTGAAAGCGAAGATCCGCTGGACGCTGAAGTATTGACTACTGCTCTGATAGCGGCAGACAATGATCAAACGGAAAAGATTATAAGTCAGTTCGATCTGAAACAAACGAAGAAGTTTAATTTATAATACATCTATGCTTAAGAAAACAGAAAAACAAGTAGATCTGGGATTACGTCAGTTTATCAAAGATCTTGGTTATATTTCTGGTGGAACTGCATTATTGAGTACCATACCCTGGTTGCAGTCATTCACTCCAGATACACTCAATGAGATTAAAAATGAAAAAGCCCGCATAGCCGTAATCGGCACAGGATCCCGTGGACAGTATCACATCCATGCTTTATTGCCCATGCAACATGCTGAGATTGTGGCGTTGTGTGACATCTATCCACCGAACCTTGAAGAGGCTTCGAAGCTTTGCCCTACAGCCAGGAAGTATACCGATTACAGGAAATTGCTGGAATCACCCGATATTGATGGTGTGGTTATTGCCACGCCGTTGAATTGGCACGCTCCCATCGTGCTTGATGCACTCTCTGCCGGTAAGCATGCTTTCTGTGAAAAGTCGATGGCACTTACCATGGATCAGTGTAAAGCGATCTATGATGCATATCAGAAAACCAACAAAGTGCTCTATTTTTGTATGCAGCGCATGTTCGATGAAAAGTATATAAAAGGTATGCAAATGATCCATTCCGGTCTGATTGGAGATGTGGTGGGGTTACGTTGTCACTGGTTTAGAAACCATGACTGGCGTCGTCCGGTGCCTTCTGCCAATCTGGAGCGGCAAATCAACTGGCGACTTTATCGTGATTCCTCGGCAGGTCTGATGACAGAGCTCGCCTCCCATCAACTGGAGGTGTGTAACTGGGCTACAAAACGTATCCCGCAATCGGTTGTCGGGATGGGAGATATTGTAAACTGGAAAGATGGACGGGAAGTGTACGATAGCGTGAGCTTGACCTACCGGTATAACAGTGGGGTGAAAATAACCTATGAGTCGCTGATATCGAATAAGTTCAACGGTATGGAGGATCAGATTCTTGGCAACAAGGGAACGATGAATCTGGCAACGGGAATGTATTATCTGGAAGGTGTCGATAATACAGGTAACAGTGGCATAGAGCAATTATTGAGCCAGATCGGGAACAAGGTATTTGCAGCCATCCCTGCTGCAGGTTCCAGCTGGCGCCCGGAGACAAAAACGGAATACAAGCCTCACTATATAATTGAAGGTGACTACAATATAAACGATGGTCTTTCTATGATTGGAGCCGTTAAAGATGGATCGGACGAAATACTTTCTGCATTCTGTCAGGCATGTATCACCGGTGAGAAGGGTAAAGACATTGTGGAAGAGGCTTATTGCGCTACCCTCCTTTGTCTCCTTGGAAATCAGGCAATGGATGAACAACGAAGGATCGATTTTCCTGATGAATATAAAATCCCCTATATGAATTTTTAACGATGAAAGATATTATCATAACATCTCAGAGAATAAAGAAAGAGCTGACTCTGTTATTGGCCTGTTTTGCTATTGCCTTTCTAATGAATATTGTTGCAATTTTCATTTACAAGACACCCTGGGTGGAAGCATTCACGCAAATTGGCTATGTTGTCATACTCACAATCAGCTTCTATATACTTTTAGCCCTTATTCGGCTGGTCATCTTTTTATTCAGAACCCTTTTAAAGCGGAAAACCATTTGAGCGCCTGATCTTCATAGATGATTGAAAAGATATGAGCCATCCATATGTGCAAAAATACGAACGACAAATACATTCATTCATAGACCGAAAAGAATTATGAAGAATCAAAATTTGTGTATTGTGCTGCTGTTGGCCATGCTGACAACCGGTAATCTAACGGGACAATCATTTTATCCCTATTACAAGACGAAGAATACGGCATGGAATAACATTTCAAGCTATTTCATTCCTCCGAAACAGTTCGATAATCAAATGGGTGATTATCGTTCACCGCTTCGTTTTTATAATGGGGATAGTGTCTTGACGAAAGAAGATTGGCAGAAACGACGGGAGGAGATTCGCACCCGATGGATGGAACTGATGGGGCCATGGCCTGAAGTGATGAAGAATCAGGAGTTTGAGATTCTTTCCACCACCCAGCGAGAAGATTTTACACAACACAAGGTACGTTTTTACTGGACACCCAATGAGCAGACGGAAGGTTATCTGCTGATTCCTGACAAGAAAGGTTCAAAACCAGCAGTAGTAACCGTATTTTATGAACCTGAAACCGCTGCAGGTATCGACGGCAAACCTTTTCGCGATTTTGCCTATCAGATGGTAAAAAGAGGTTTTGTAACCCTGTCTATCGGTACGACTGAAACGACAAAAAACAAAACCTATTCAATCTATTATCCTGACAGGGAAGATGCCCAGCTGCAGCCCCTTTCCGCCCTTGCCTATGCTGCTGCCAATGCGTGGGAGGCACTGGCAAAGGTGAAGGATGTGGATTCTTCCAGAATAGGTGTTGTAGGGCACTCCTATGGTGGTAAATGGGCCATGTTTGCTTCCTGTCTGTATGATAAATATGCTGCAGCGGTCTGGATTGATCCGGGTATTGTTTTCGACGAGACGAAAGGGAGCGGTGTAAATTATTGGGAGCCGTGGTATCTTGGTTATTATCAACCGCCCTGGACAGATACCTGGAACAAAAACGGAGGCTCAGGTAAAGGATTGTATCCTCGATTAAAAAAAGAGGGATATGACCTGCATGAATTGCATGCTCTGATGGCACCCAGACCATTTCTTGTATCGGGCGGCTCGTCCGATCCACTGGAAAGATGGATACCTCTGAATCATGCTATCGCTGTGAATCGTCTTTTGGGTTATCACAACAGAGTGGCAATGAGCAATCGTCCTGATCACTCACCTAACAGGGAGTCAAATGAAATAGTCTACTCATTCTTAGAATGGTTCCTATCATTCAGTGAGCGATGATTAAACATAGTAATTGAAAATACACAGAAATTGTTTCCCATTTGTGATCTAAAATCAGCATGTTATGAAAATTTCAAGAAGAATGTTTTAAAAAAATGCAGCAATCACAGCTGCCGGTATCACGATTGCTCCCAGTACCATTTTGGGCAAGTCGCACGGATACATTGCTCCAAGTGATAAACTGAACATTGCAGGTATTGGAGTAGGTGGAGTGGGCAGGCGTAACCTCTCTAATATGAAAACCGAGAATATTGTAGCCCTCTGCGATGTGGATTGGAAGTATGCTGCAAAAACCTTCAATGATTATCCTAAAGCCAAACAATTCAGGGATTGGCGTGAGATGTTCGATAAAATGGGGAAATCGATCGATGCCATTATGGTAGCCACCCCCGATCATACCCACGCCGGTGTGGCAGCGCATGCCATTACCATGGGGAAACATACCTACGTGCAAAAACCGCTTACACACAGTGTGTATGAATCGCGTCTACTAACTAAACTGGCTAAAAAATATAAGGTTGCCACACAGATGGGAAACCAGGGCAACTCATTTGACTGGTGCCGACGAATCGCTGAATGGATTCAGTCGGGCGTAATTGGAGATGTTTATGAAGCTCATTGCTGGACCGACAGACCCATCTGGCCGCAAGGATTATCGGAGCCGAAGGGAGATATTCCTGTTCCAGCCGATCTGAACTGGGACCTTTTTATTGGTCCGGCAGCGAAACGACCCTATAATCCTGCATATACACCCTGGAACTGGAGAGGGTTCTGGGATTTTGGTACCGGTGCATTGGGCGATATGGCCTGTCATATTATGGATCCCCTTTACTGGGCACTCGATCTGAAATATCCGGTCAGCGTTACAGCCAGTTCCACGTTGTCAAACCTCTATTCTCCTCCACAAGCACAGATAGTGACCTACAAATTTCCGGCACGTCCGAAAAAAGGCAAAGTGAATATGCCAGAGATCAAGGTATTCTGGTACGACGGAGGACTGTTGCCCGATAGACCTGAAGAATTGAAAGACGGAGAGATGATGGGGGATTCAAATGGAGGAATTATATTGATAGGAACAAAGGGGAAAATCATGACAGGCTGTTACGGGATGAACCCAACATTACTGCCCACTACAAAGATGGCTGACTTTACTGAGCCGGATCCAACCATACCGAGAGTAAAGGGAGGGAGTGGCAACATATGGGCTACCAATGCACACGAACAGGATTGGATCAGAGCGTGTAAAGAGTCTCCTTCAAGCAGAATAGAGTCCTCAGCCAACTTCCAGTTTTCCGGACCTTTCAATGAGATGGTGGTAATGGGTGTACTGGCCACGCGACTATCGGGTCTGCAAGGGTTACACCGTGAACTGCAGTGGGACGGAGAAAAGATGGCGTTTACCAATATATCACCTACCGACAAAATTAAAATTGTAACGGTTGACGAGTATGCCGTCATCGACGGTGATCCAAAATTCGACCGGCGTTTTGCTGAGTTCAATGCGCTGGAGATGGCCAGTGAGTGGATCAAACATACCTACCATAATGGTTTTGATTTGCCGCCAATGCCCACAGGTCAATAAATAACAAACAGAGGGTTCCCTTACTCAGAAAGGGTGATAACATATCAGTCAACATAGTGACAACCACATAACACTTAACCCGTTGCGACAGTATGCGAGTGCTGCTGCGTAACCTCTTAGACCCCCACCGGTGATAATCACGTCTGCTTTCATTGCATGCGCTGGGGAATAAACACCTTTAAAGTACCGTTTTTCTGAATGTGTCATTATCTGACAACCCCGCAATGCTGAATAGCCACGCAGTAGGGAGGCAGAAGTAATAAACCCTCTTCTATTCACACTATCATCCACAAAGGATTGAAGATGTACTTCACGGAAATTCTCCGGCAATCATTGTTAAGATATGAATAATATAAACACAAGCAATGAGAGGTTATTGTCGTGATATCATACGGATCAATAACGAAGTTAGACAAAAGTTTCAAGTATTTTATATTGAAGATAAAGATGTTATAATATTTTCGTTTTTTGAGGGAAAGTCTGCGTAATAATTGATCAATCTTTATTGCTTC